>JAAYNX010000177.1 GCA_012520615.1 Clostridiaceae bacterium
CTTGCCCAAGAAGACAAGCATTTGCGAAGTCTGATTGGTTGCAAGCTACTGCTGAAGGTCGCTACACATTTATGCCTTCTTGAAGGGTTACATTGTCACTAAAAAGTGTTATATCCAGAGGTTGCCCTTTTTCCAAATCTATTGTTACTCCTGTTTCACAAACGGTAATTTTTAATATGCGGCCTCTGAAGACCAAGCAGAATGAATACTTCTCCCATGATTTTGGCTTAAATGGAGCAAGGCACAATTTCCCGTCTTTAATTCTCATGCCGCCAAAACCGTTTACAATGCTCATCCAAGTACCGGCCATTGAAGTAATGTGAAGGCCGTCATCGGTGTCATTATTATAGTTATCAAGATCCAGTCTGGCAGTTCTAAGATAGAACTCATAAGCTTTTTCCTCTCGGCCTATTTCTGCTGCCAGAATGGAGTGAACACACGGGGAAAGAGAGGACTCATGAACTGTAAGTGGTTCATAAAAATCATAATTTCTGATTTTCTCTTCTTTTGTATACAGGTCATTAAGGAACCATAACCCCTGAAGAACATCAGCCTGCTTTATATAGCAGGATCTCAGTATTCTATCCCATGACCAATTCTGATTTATAGGTAAATCTGAGGGACCAAGGTCTGCCACAGGGGTTAGTTCTTTGTCAAGAAATCCGTCCTGCTGAAGAAAGACACCAAGCTCCTTATCTTCCGGCAAATACATACGTCCGCTGATATCCTTAAATGTTGCAATTTCGTCTAAAGAAAGCCCCAAGCGTTTAATCATTTCATTGTATAAAGCTTCATGGTTCTTGCTCATCATATCCAGCGTATCGACTGTATATTGCAGGCTCCACTTTACCATCCGGTTTGTATACCAGTTATTATTTACATTGTTTTCGTATTCATTGGGCCCAGTAACACCCAGTATCATATAAACATTTTTTACAGGATTATAATTTACTCTTGAAGCCCAGTATCTGGAGGTTTCAACCAACACATCTATCCCTTTTTGTATAAGGTATGATTCATCATTTGTATACTCGGTGTAAATCTTTACTGCATAGGTTATGGCACAATTTCTATGAATCTCTTCAAAGGTTATCTCCCACTCGTTATGGCATTCCTCACCGTTCATAGTAACCATAGGATAAAGAGCTCCGCGCATTCCCAGTTTTGCTGCATTTTCTTTTGCCTTCTCAAGATGGTTATATCGGTATTCTAAGAGGCTTCTGGCTATTTTAGGCTCTTTTGTACCTAGATAGAAATAGAAACAATAAGCTTCGGTATCCCAGTAGGTACTGCCCCCATATTTTTCTCCGGTAAAGCCTTTAGGCCCTATGTTAAGACGGGGATCTTCCCCTGAGTAAGTGCAGTTAAGCTGATAAATATTGAATCTTATCCCCTGTTGAGCTGCTACATCTCCAGATATTGTAATGTCACCCATGCTCCAAATATTTGCCCATTTTTCTTTATGAGCATCAAATAGTTTATCATAGCCTATTTCTAAGGATTCTCGCGCTTTTCCCGCTGCAATTTTACTAATTCCGCCAGCATTGTAATACCTGTCACTAGTAACAGCAATATATTTTTCAAGTGTTATAGTTTTCCCCTTATAAATCTTGGTTTTTATTTGGGTTCCGACAAATTCTCCATTTTTCAAGAATACTGCTTTTTTCTCCAAAACGTCGGCACCGATTATATTCCAAGTAAAAGCAGCAGATACATTAAAATTTGTTTTCAGAGTCTTCATATGCAGATAAGAGGCGAAATCGGTTGCACAACTCGATATATACTCCCAGAATTTTTCCTGATAATTGGCGTCCTCATTTCTTACATCGCCATTGAGAAATGGCAGTAGATTCAGTTCTGCGTCATCATCAAGACTGGTTATTGAATATCTAATTGCCGCAAGATCACTATCTGCATAGCTAATAAATCTTTCGGTCTTTATATCATATTTTGAGCCCTTGGAATCAATATAGGTAAAGCTTCTTCTCAATACACTTTCCTTCATATCCAGTTCTCTTCTGTAATCCGAGAATTTACAATTGGCCAGATCAAGTTTTTCCTCGTTTATTCTTACTTCAATGCCAATAAAATCAATAGCATTCAAGACCTTTGCGAAATATTCCGGGTAGCCGTTTTTCCACCATCCGACCTTGGTTTTGTCAGGATAGTAAACGCCGGAAATATATGTGCCTTTTAAAGTGTCACCCGAATAATCCTCTTCATGGTTTCCTCTTAACCCCATTCTACCGTTTCCTGAAGACATTATGCTTTCAAAAAAACGGTTTTCCGCAGGCGAAAAACCTTCTTGGATTATTTTCCAATCGTCTTTTATAAGTAAACTCATATTAATTGTTAACCTCCGAGTACCGAATATTGGGATAAGGCTTGTATAAGCCCTAGATAAAAGGTTTTGACTCCACTAAGTCAGTCGGAATAATATAATGGGTTGGTGCGTCTTCTTCTCCCTCGATTTTGTCTAGAAGAAGTTTTGCAGCATAAAAACCAAGTTTTTCAGCATTAACATCTACTGATACAAATACTTCATTTCCACATGTAGCTACAGGAGTGTTATTAAAACCTGTTACAGCAATATTGGAAATATTGGCTTTACGCATGGCACTCAAAACCCCCAGCGCTTGCATATCATCGCTGGTAACAATTGCGGTGGGAAACTTCTCGCCGAATTCACAAGTTTCTATTAATTTCTGCAGACACTCATAACCGAATTCTTCTGAAAAATCTCCGTTTAAGAATGTAATATTTTCGTCTATTGTATACCCATGAACTGAAATAGCTCTTTTATAGCCTTCAAATCTGTCTCTTGACACATTGTGACCGATAGGTCCACCAATAAATGATATTTTTTTGTGTCCTTTAGAAATAAGAAAGTCTGTAACTTGGTAAGTTGCTTGGAAATTGTCATTGTCTACCCAAAGTACACCTTCTGTTTTATCGGGCCTACCAATTACAGAGAATAAAAAATGTTCTTTTGTTAAATATTCTATACATTTGTCATTTGCTCTTGATGTAAATAGAATAATTCCGTCTACACTGCGACTTGTGATATATCTAATTGCAATATTGAGATCTTCATCCTCGTTTTTGTTATAAGCGAACATAACATTATAACCATTTTCCTGGGCATACTGGCTGATGCCTGTCATAGCCTGAATAAAAAATGGGTTTCTGATTAAAGTCTGTGCTTCAGTATTCAAAATAAGACCAATAGTTTTAGTAGCTTTGTTTGCAAGACTTCTCGCAATAGCATTGGGATGATATTTTAGCTCTTTTATAGCTTTCCGGACACGTTTCTTTGTGTCTTCGCTTATTCTGGGATTATCTGATAATACCCTTGACACAGTTGATATAGACACACCTGCTGCTTTTGCGACATCATTTATTGTTGTGTTCATTAATTTTTCTCTCATTTCCATAAATAAAACTAAACTAGAATCTGTGAAAACGCTTGCATAATCTATTCTAAATCAGCACTTTTCTTTTGTCAACATACCTCTTTCAAGATATATTCACACTGTTAATTAGAATTTTACCATATAAACGTTATATAATAATGATATATTATAAACAAACTTTATAATTAAATCATAGCATATTCTAACAGTACATTATATTTATTTGACTTTAATGGGTAAATCTTTTATAATGCGATTAAAATTATCCGTATTTTTCCGACAGTAATTTTATGGAGGAAACTCTCATGAGTATTAAAGCTGCATTATTTGATCTTGACGGTGTCATTGTAGACACAGCCAAATACCATTTTCTTGCATGGCAGAGGCTTGCCAATGAACTAGGTTTCGTTTTTACTGAAAAAGATAACGAAAGGCTTAAAGGTGTATCCCGTATGCGCTCATTGGAGATTCTTCTAGAAGTTGGCGGCATTCTGGGTAGCTTTTCTGAGGCTGAAATGAATGAGATGACAGAGCGTAAGAATCGATGGTACGTTGATTACATATCTAAAATGGATGAGAGCGAAATACTGGAAGGAAGCGTTGAATGTCTAAAAGGGTTCAGAGAAATCGGGATTAAAATTGCATTGGGGTCAGCCAGTAAAAATGCTATGCTAATTCTTAACAATCTCAAGATAAAACACTATTTTGATGCTATCATTGACGGCAATAAGGCAACAAGAGCAAAGCCACATCCCGAAGTTTTTCTTTTGGGAGCAAAGGAGCTTGGAGTAAAGCCAGAAGAATGTGTTGTATTCGAGGATGCCCAAGCCGGTTTGGATGCGGCAAAAATAGGCGGCATGAAAACTGTGGCTATCGGAAAGCCCGAGAACTTAGTAGGTTATGATAGGATTTTCAGAGGGCTATTCGAGGTAAATCCAAAGGAAATCGCCCAATTGTAAAATAGCTAGATACAAAAAGAATGCAAGCCTAGATATCGTATAATCCTATAATTAAAGCCGCAAGATTGCGGCTTTTGATTATTCTTACATGGTTATGGTTTGTTCCCTCTCCGGGCCTACACCTATATACTTTACAGGAATACCGGTAATCTGCTCGATTCTTCTTATATACTGTTTTGCTGATTCCGGAAGCACTTCGAATCGCTTGATTTTTGAAATATCAACATCTTTCCAACTCTCAAATTCCTCATATACAGGCTCACAGCGTCCCAATTCTTTTAAATTCGATGGATAATAGTCAATTACTTCCCCGTTTAGCTTATAAGCTACACATACTTTAATATTATCCAATTTACCCACCGTATCCATATGGTTTATGCAAAGCCCTGTAAGGCCGTTTATTCTGGCTGAGTATTTTAACATGACTAAATCAAGCCAACCGCACCTGCGTGGGCGTCCCGTTGTTGTACCATACTCATGTCCAAGATCGCGGATTTTGTCACCAATTTCATTTGATTGTTCGGTAACAAAGGGTCCTGATCCGACTCTTGAGGTATATGCTTTCATAACCCCTAAAACATCAGTAATCATTTTAGGCCCTACTCCCGCACCGGTACATACGCCTCCGGAAATCGGATTGGATGAGGTAACATAGGGGTATGTCCCAAAATCAAGATCAAGGAAAGTAGCTTGGGCACCTTCAAAAAGAACCACCTTGCTATTTTCCAAAGCTTTATGAATAATAGAATTTACATCTGTAATATATGGCTTTAATTTCTCTGCGTAGCCGAGATATTCATCGATAACCTTTTCAGGGTCAATAGGATTACCTTCGTAAACCTTTTCGATAATTGCATTCTTTATTTTTAAATTTGAATATACCTTTTCCCTAAAATAATCCGCATCCAATAAATCTCCTATACGGATTCCGCACCGTTCAGCTTTATCGGCATAGGCAGGCCCAATACCTCTTTTCGTGGTTCCGATACCTTCCTTACCTCTCATCTCCTCTTGAAGAGTATCCAATGCAATATGCCAAGGCATAATAACATGGGCTCTATCGCTTATAAGTAATTCTGCCATTTCTATTTCCTGCTTTTTAAGGCTGTCTAGCTCCATAAGTAAAACCGATGGATCGATTACCACACCGTTTCCGATGATACAGGTCTTGCCTTTTCTTAACATGCCCGAAGGTATTAAATGAAATTTATATTTTGTGCCTTCGTGAACTATGGTATGGCCAGCATTGTTACCTCCGGAGTATCTTACAACAAAATCCGAATCACCAGATAAAATATCTATATACTTTCCTTTTCCCTCATCTCCCCATTGGGTTCCTACTACAACAATTCCTGCCATACTTATTCCTCCGCTTCTTATATACAAATGTATTAAAATCTATACATTAATTTATTTGCCTTTACATTATATAGGTTTTGATTCTTTCATGCAATTATTTATCTTTGCTGCATTTAATTTTTTTACAATGTAATAACAATAAAAGAGCCTTATTAAGAATAAAGTCTACCCCGAATAAAATATTACCGAGTTTTCATTAATAAGGCTCTTCATCGATTTTCTTATTTTATTGATTTAAAACCTAGCTCCAAATCTGCAATAATATCGTCAATATGTTCGGTCCCTATTGAAAGACGAACCGTACTTGGTTTAATACCACAACCCAGCAATTCTTCCTCGTTCATCTGGGAGTGTGTTGTAGATGCAGGATGAATCACTAATGATTTTACATCGGCAACATTTGCCAGAAGAGAAAATAATTCAAGACTCTCGCAGAATTTTTGCGCTTCCTTGGAGCCACCCTTGATTTCAAAGGTAAATATTGACCCACCGCCATTGGGAAAATATTTTTTGTAAAGGAAGTGGTCCTGGTGACTGGTTAAAGAAGGGTGATTCACCTTTTCAACTTGGGGGTGCTTTGATAGGTATTCAACAACTTTTAATGCGTTCTCAATATGCCGTTCAACTCTGAGGGACAGTGTCTCAAGCCCCTGAAGGAGTAAAAATGAGTTAAATGGACTGATAGTAGCTCCCGTATCCCTCATAAGAGTTGTACGAATCTTAATTATATAGGCAAGGTTACCACAGGCTTGGGTAAACACAATACCGTGATAGCTAGGATTAGGCTTTGAAAGACCTGGGAATTTATCGTTCTGCGCCCAGTCAAATTTTCCGCTGTCTACTATAACACCGCCCATAACAGTTCCGTGGCCGCCAATAAACTTGGTAGCTGAATGAACTACTACATCTGCACCATGTTCAATGGGACGAAGCAGAAAAGGGGTGGCAAAGGTACTGTCGACAATTAGGGGAATGCCGTTTTTATGGGCAATCTCCGCCACTTTTTCCATGTCTATAATGTCACAGTTTGGGTTGCCCAGGCTCTCCATAAATAATGCTTTTGTATTGGGCTTTATTGCTTTTTCGAAATTCTTTACATCACTTCCGTCAACAAATGTAGTTTCTATTCCAAAATCGGCAAGAGTATTGGCAAAAAGGTTATAGGTGCCTCCGTATATAGTTTTTGATGACACTATATGGTCACCGCTTACAGCAATATTTTGAATAGCATAGCCAATAGCGGCCGATCCGGAGGAGGTGGCCAATGCAGCAGCTCCACCCTCCAATGCTGCTATTCTTTGCTCAAAGACATCAGAGGTGGGATTCTGTAGACGAGTATAAATATTCCCGCCTTCTGTTAATGCAAATCTACCGGCAGCTTGCGCACTATCCTTAAACACATAGGATGTAGTAGCATAAATAGGAACCGCTCTTGCATCGGTAGCAATATCAGGTTTCTCCTGACCTACATGAATTTGTAATGTTTCAAATCTATATTTAGCCATGTTAAAAAATCCTTTCATTTATATTATTATTCCCTTTATTATGATTCTCTAACAATGGCACATTCGTCCGTTTCTAAAGTTTTGCCTAAGTAATTTTTCAAATAATAATTTCATATGGCACCAACTTTCAATTATCATACAATTCATATAGGAATTATATGAGTAATTTATTATGTTGTCAATAAGAAAATATCTTTAAAAAAATCACCTTCTTCCTAACTCCCTGCCGCCATCTCCTATATCTGAAATGTAGAAGCTTGCTTCATATCCTATTTTTTCTTTATATGCCTTACCCACTTTCAATATGAATTCATCTATACTTTTATTAGCTACCAGGTTCACTGTACAGCCTCCGAATCCAGCTCCTGTCATACGGGAACCTAAAACTCCGTCTATTTTCCGGGCTTCGTCAACTAAAGTGTCCAGCTCGATTCCCGTAACTTCGTATAAATCTCTGAGTGAATTATGTGATTGATTCATGAGTTTCCCGAACAACTCCAGATTACCTTCTTTTAAAGCTTTAACCGAGTCAAGAACTCTTTGATTTTCGTAAATGATATGTTCGACACGTTTTTTAATAATGTCATCTCTTAGCATACTTTTATACTCTTCGTAGTCCATGACCGATATATCCCTAAGACAATCCGCTTTAGGGAAAACCTCCCGAAGAATCTCCAAGCCTGCCTCGCATTGGGCTCTTCGCTCATTGTATTTACCTTCCCCAAGGCTTCGCTTCTTATTTGTATTTCCTATAACAAGAGAATACCCGTCAAGCATAATAGGCACATGCTCATAGCTTAAATCCTTGCAGTCAAGAAAAATCGCATGATCCTTTTTCCCCATGGCTGAGGCGAATTGATCCATTATCCCGCACATTACGCCGACATAATTATGTTCTGCTTTTTGTGATATTAAAGCCATTTCAATCATATCTATCTCTTTTGTCTTACCATAGGCCTCATCTCCCAGGCTTACCAGAGCAATGGCGGTTGCTACCTCTATGGCTGCCGAAGATGACAAACCGCTGCCTAATGGCACTTTGTCATCATACATTAAATCACAGCCCCTGATATTAAAGCCGGCTTTCATAAGCTCATCTGCCACACCCAGCTGATAATTTCCCCACTTAAGATTCTTATAGGCCGACAAATTATTTAAATCAGTCTCTACCATCTTTTCAAGATCTGTGGCAATTAGTTTTATTATGTTATCATTGCGTGGTCTGGCAACTATTCTGGTAGCCAATGTAAGTGCTGCGGGAAAAACAAAGCCTCCATTATAGTCGGTGTGCTCACCGATTAAATTGACACGTCCAGGTGAGGTGAATATGCGTAGTTGCTCGCCGCCTCCGCCAAAATACCCTAAAAACCTTTGGATGAGTGTTATCGTATCCATTATGCTTCCTCCCCGTTAATTATCGTCGAAATCAATATATTAATAATTGCTCTAAATCGGCTTTAGGTCATTATCAATAAATTTTTTGTAAGCCGCTCTAAGTTCTGTTGCCTTTTCCTCGGGAGCTGTAGGATTACAATGTGCCCACGCACCTGTTTCGCTGGAGGCATTGAATTTCTGCTTCACCTCTGTGCGCATGGGTGAGAAAAACTCTATATGGAAATGGTATTCATCAGAAAAGTCGCCACTGTTCACAGGATCCTGGTGCATACACATCATGTAGGGAAAAGGTTTATCAAATAAGGAATCCAGCATTCCCACCGTTTGGCGGATTGTTTTTGCTAGGTTATTTTTTTCCCTTTCATTAAATTGAGTAAGATTCTGCTTGTGATTTCTATTTATAATGTACACTCCGTAAGGGTATTCTGTAAAGAAGGGTAGGAACACGGTGAAATCTTCATTTTCAAAAATGATTCTTTCCTTAAAATCCCTTTCCTCGAACAGCATCCTGCAAATCAGACATTCTCCGGCTTTATCATAGTATTCTCTGCAGGCTTCCAGCTCAAGTTTAAGTTTTTTCGGAATAAAAGAATAACCGTATATTTGCCCGTGGGGGTGGGGCATGGTTACTCCTACAACCTCTCCGCGATTTTCAAAAATATAAACATACTTTATTTTTTCATCCTTCTTTATATCTTCAAAGCGTTCAATCCATAAATCTACAAGCTTTCTTACGTGGCTTTCGGGCAACTGGGGTAAAGTTATAGTATGCTTAGGGGAATAAAGTATAACCTCACACTTGCCGTAGGCAGGTTCTGCCTTGAAGAAATTGTTTGCTACATCATCGGGCTTAGGTGGATTTTGCATAAGTGCGGGAAAATCATTGTCGTATTTCATTACTTCATAATCAGGCACATTTCCGCTCGATGGACAAAAAGGGCACCAATTCTCGGGCATTTGAGGCCTGTTTTGTCTATGTGAGGCTATCATAACCCAGTCCTTTATTAATGGATGCCATCTTAACTCTGCCATTTACACCATCCTTTCACTAGCCCATACACAATAATATATTTTTTTGTTGACTTGCTTTACCCTAATTATAAATTTACATACTAAACTGGTAAATGTTATAATGTGTGTACTATATGGCTTTTTGTTAACTGGAAGGATGTTAATTTTGCTTGAAAAATATTATATTTCTAAGAAAGACAATACGGATTTAAATGTATACAGATGTGGTTTTGAAGAATGCATACCAGAACATTCTTGGGGGCCCGGAGTTCGGGATCACTATAACGTTCATGTAATATTGTCGGGGAAGGGCTGCTTTATTGTAAACGGGAAACCTTATAATCTGGAAGCGGGGCAAGGTTTCCTAATCTGTCCGGGGGAGGTTGTCTCATATAAAGCTGATCTTAATGCGCCTTGGACATATTCTTGGGTAGGCTTTCACGGCCTTAAGGCAGAACAGATTTTAAAAAGAGCCAACCTTTCGTCTGACTGCCCCATATTCAGCTATCATAAAAATGATTTATTGATTGAAAGCCTTGATAAAATGATAAACGAGGCAAGGAATGAACAAGCCTCGGATTTAATGTTGTCCGGTCTGCTATATCAGTTTTTGGCACATTTAGTACACAGGAAGCAAGTAAAGAAGCCAATTGTCGATAACAATACAGGCGCAGCAAGATATGTATCCAAAGCGGTGGAATACATTGAAAAAAACTATGCCGGTAATCTTTCGGTAAATGGTATCGCAAATCACTTAAAAATAGACCGAAGCTATCTTTCAACATTATTTTCCCGATATCTTGGTATAGCTCCCAGAGATTTTTTAATTAATTTCCGCATCAACAAGGCCTGTGATCTTTTAGATAATCACCATCTCAGTATAGGCGACGTTTCAAGATCGGTAGGATATGAAGACCCCCTTCAATTTTCTAAAATATTCAGAAAAGTAAAAGGGGTCTCTCCTTCAAAATTCAGAAACAATTGTTGTAAAAAGCCTTAATAGGCTTCTTTAGATTGTCCTTCACCACTTACAAGCACTGGAGTTGTAGAATACCCTACTCCAAGCCTTTCGCACCCGAAATCTAAATATTTTTTTGCTGTTTCCAAATCCCTGATACCGCCTGAAGCTTTAACCTTAATACGTCCCTTAGCTGCTTCAATCATGGCTTTCACAGCTTCATCGGTAGCTCCCTTATTATGAAATCCTGTTGAGGTCTTCACAAAGTCAGCTCCGGCTTCAATACAAATTTCTGTAGTTTTCTTAATTTCTTCATCGCTTAAAGTGCAAGTTTCAAATATTACTTTCAAAAGAACTCCGGCCTGTTTTGTAATATCGGCTACGGCTTTAATATCACTTAAAACTAGGTCCCACAAACCGGATCTTATATATCCGTAATTGGCAACCATATCAATTTCAGTAATACCTTTTTTTACATAGAGAGATGCTTCGTATGCCTTTACCTCCGTCATCCCATCTCCATGCGGAAAGCCTAATGTGCAGGAAACCTCTGTTTGGCTTCCCTTACAAAGATCTACAGCCAAATCAATATCACATGGCCTTACACATACGGTTCGAACTGAAAATTTAACACCCTCTAAAATGGCTTTTTTAGCTTCTTCCCGAGACATTTCAGGTTTAAGTACAGCATGATCAATATAACGGGCAACGTTTGTTTCCATAGGCTTGTCCTCCTCTTAAAATACAGCTTTAATATGGTCGGAACAGTAATTTATTATTCCGAACAAAAAATATAGAATTATTTGTATTTTAAGTATAGACTCCTACTATCATTAATGTCAAACTTATAAAAAAACCTTATACTACGATTTCTCCTGATTTAAGACTTACGTAAACCAGCCAGTAGCCGCCCATATCACGTATGGAAGTATCCTGTATCGGTGCCCATCTGCAAGCATTGTCAAAGGGCTTATTATCCTTTTCATTTTTCGCCGGAACACCAATTACATAATATTCAGAGCCATTACCCCCACGATACAGACCTGCGAGAATATGTTTAAATTTGAATAATCCAACCAATATTTTAGGATTGGCAAACAACGGCACGTTGATTCCGGACATATACATAATATTGCTTAGTTTTGCCAAATCTGAAACTCTATACCACGAATAACCTCTACTGGACCTGTTAAAGGGAATATGAGTTTCAAAATTATTCATTAAAAGCCCCTCTAACTTGCCTATATCACATTGCTTATTTGAAGTATTCTCTCTCTTTGTTTTTTTCTTTTCATAGTTCGACTTAGGGGAATAAGCGTCCTGATATATTAACGAAGAATAATTTATCGAATCGGGCTGGGGGGTATTATCGGCAGTTATATCACTTAACGGAGGGGTATCAACAGTTTCCTCCTTTATAGCCGGTTGAATTATCTGCGAATCGGTTGTATTCCCGGTATATGAAATATCCGGTTCGGGAGTTTTAGGCTTTTCTTCTTCGCGAGAGCTCATAAGTATTACCTGCCTGATGCTCTCATCCCATTTATGGCTTTTCTCAAAACTAGCAAAAAGGGGAATCCATTTCTTGTTCTGACTTTCGGCGGTCAATGCCGCAAAACGCACCGAATCCGGCTTTAAATTATTATTTCTTAATGTTTCGGCTTCTATTTCCAGCCCGCTTTGCATACCACTATAAGATGTGTTTACAGTGCCTAACAGAATAGGTATAAGTTTATCATTTCGTACAAAAATCAAGTAGAGAACATATTTAAAAGGGCCCTGCTTTAAGCCTTTAACATGAATTGAGGCCTGTATTCTGCCTTCCCAGGAATCCAGACGCACAAATGCTTCAGGCATACTTCCTGCACTGAATCCTCCGTCCAGTTCCTCCATTATGGCGTATTTCCTTGCAAAACCTACCTGCATAATATCACCTGATAAGTCCTTTCATGAAAGTATACGCATCAAATCAGGCTGATATAACATTTCCCTTTTAATTTATAAGCAGGCAATTTTAAAGCTCCCGGCAAAGACGTGCAAAATCCTCAATAGTAAGCTCTTCGGCACGGACATTTTCTTTTATACCAAGTTTAGTAAGGACTTCTCGCAAATGTTCCTTGCCCCCGTCCAGCCATCCTTGGGAGCCCAATGAATTAAGAAGAGTTTTTCGTCTTTGGCCAAAAGATGCCTTGACAATTTTAAAGAACAATTCTTTATCAATGTCCTGCACGCAAGCAAGTTCTCGCTTTTTAAGCTTGACTACGGCCGAATCAACATCAGGTTTGGGAATAAAGCAATTCTTTGAAACCGTAAATGCAAGTTTGGGGTCTGAATAGTAGCGAACAGCTATCGATAATGCACTATAATCCTTTGTAGAAGGGGTTCCGGCTAGTCTGAGCGCAACTTCCTTTTGAACCATGAACACCAATATGTCCCAGGGTACATCACCTTCTAAAAGCATCATAATAATCGGAGTGGTAATATAGTAGGGCAGATTCGATATAACCTTTAATGGGCCTGTCCAGCCATTTATCAACTCTTTTATATCTGCTTTCATAATATCTTGGTTTACAACCAAAACATTCGGAAATGAGCCAAGATTCTCGTTTAGCGCAGGGATCAGGTTTTTATCAATTTCTACCGCAACTACCTTTCCCGCAAGTTTAGCAATTTCAGCAGTCATAGAACCTATGCCGGGGCCAATCTCAATAACTAAATCAGAAGAGCTCACCTCTCCTACATCAACAATTTTCTTTATAATGTTGATGTCGGTAAGAAAATTCTGGCCTAGCGACTTTGTGAGTTTAAGCCCGTATTTCTTTAAAACTTCGTTTGTGTTTATCATAATAACCCCTTATCAGACTGTGCATAAAGTATCAATAAACAGTGTAGCAACCTTCAGCTACGCAGCAGTAGCTTGCTGTAATTTTCAGACAAAATGGGCGGTAATAACCGCCCAAAAAAGTTCTATATCAAATTACATTATTTACATGCATCTACGTTGTCTTTCCAACGGTTGTCATTCTGCTCATTCAGAATATATACAACTACTTTTCTTCTTCCCCACCGGCTTACTTCTTCTTTGGTGTCAAAATATAAGTCGATGTTTTTGCCTTTTATAGCACTTCCTATATCCCCGGCAATAGCAAAGCCATAATCCGGTGCCGATCCGGGAACTTCAACATAGAGTTTGGTTCCCAGCGGAATAACCTTTGGATCAACTGCAATAACACCTACTCTTGCTCGCATTCCCGTATATGTTATTCCAAATTCAGGATGATCCTCATGCTTTCCAGTATCTTCAAAGGACGATGTGTACGCCGTAGCTCTCATATCAAGTACCTTGGAATACCTTACGGTGTCACCTCTTGAATTTCTAAAATTCTTCACTATCCCGTACTCGACTACCTGATCTACAGGGGCTTTTACAATATCTTCATTTACAAACAACCGGTCAACGGGCTTTCCGTCTTCGTAAGTTATCTTAAAATATTTCTCTCTTATTCCGTTTTCCCCTGCGACAACAGTCTTAGTCTCACCATCATTCATGGTTTTATTGGGTTTTTCAACTACGGCAAACGGTATATCTTCCTTTTCTGCAGTGATTTCTTCATTTACACGAACCACACGGATAACCATATCAGATGTAACTTGACTTGTGGCTGTCATCCCTTCGAAACGGTCCAATGGACCTAATGTAATACCGTTTTCTTTTATTACTTCTTCAACCGTGTCTTTGTAAGACCATACCTCCCTAAGCTGTCCGTCGATCATAATGCTAACCGGTACCGCCCGCTTTATGCTAATAACATTCAGGGCATTATTATCTAAGATTGTACTCAGAGGCATGCTAATATAGTCTCCAGGTCTTATCGAAATGTCCATTCTTTCGAGAGCCTGTTCAACACTAGCACCCATAGTTTTCACGACGATTGGCTTACCGTTGTCAATAACCTTAACATCTTTACTGATGTTATTGTATAATTTAATACCTGCGGTTACAGCAAATGCCGATAGAATCAACAGTGTAGCCAGTTGCTTAAGGGGAAGCGTTCGTTTGATGATAGTAAAACTTAATCCGTTCATTCAAACTTCCTCTCCTTATTTAATTGATTTTCAGCAACTGTATTGTTGCTTGTTGTGTGTTTTTATCTATATCAATGGCATAATTTTCCGCACATTATTTTATATCTTTTGTAAACAATCGCTCCACTTTTAATTGGTATGCAAGGCTTTTACATTTTATATAGGATTATTTTTTTTGTCAAGGGTTCCCATTATTTTTTGGTAATTACATACAGTATTGCCCAGTTTTTTGACTCTGAATTGTAATTAAAGCCTATCTCCAAATTGTTTATTCCGTTAACGACATGAGGCAAGCTTTTATTAGCTTCTTCTACAACATATGCATTTACTATGAGCCTGGCTTGTACAAGATGCGGTTCTTCACCATTAATAATGGTAAAGGCGTTATTTGAGTTGCTTTCATCGGCTAAAGATATTGATTTAATATTTGACATAAGTTCTATGTATTCATTTTCTTCATAGGAATTGCCCCATAAAGTAAAATCCTTATCCAGATAGTTTAGGGAATCATGATATTTTTCAAGCGTAATATTCGAAAACCATTTTTCTGTAACTTGTTTTAAGTCATCTTTAATAAGGCTTTTAAAAAAAACCAAGGCCTGTTCTTGTTTCTGAAGTGTCTGCAAATCTGATACTGCCTTTTGTTTGGCAATACTCAGCTCTAATCCCAAATCGTTTATTCTTTCTTTTTGAGAAGCGTTTTCATTTTCCAATTTTTTATTGGCCTGCTCCAATTCTTCCACTGTGGCTGATAGAATTCGATTCTGCCCACGGAGCCAATCCTGTTCAATCTTGTCGGTTTCCCGCTGGTTTTGCAGATTTTCTTTGTCCCACACAAGATAATTAAGCATGAGAAACATAAAGAGAACAATTGCAGATATCATAACTATTACAAATTTTTTCATAGCCAACTCCCCCGGTTCCGAGTAGATCGGATTACAATCTGAATAGTTTAATTGCGTTGTTTGTTGTAGCCTCTTCGGCCAAAGCATAATCTATTCCCTTTATTTCAGAAATTTTTTCTAAAATAATCTTAATAAATCCGGACCAGTTCCTTTTCCCCCTATGGGGTTCGGGAGCCATATAGGGGCAATCTGTTTCAACCAAAAGCATATCAAGAGGAACATAGCGTAGCACATCAATAGGTTTTTGGGCATTCTTGAAGGTTATGGCACCACCCAGCCCAATTTTAAAACCAAGGTTTAAAACTTCCCGAGCCATTTCTTTAGACCCGGAAAAGCAATGAAACACCCCTCCCGCTTCACTGGCTTTTTCGCTTTTAATTATATCTAAAACGTCTTTATGAGACTCTCTGTCATGTATGATTATAGGAAGATTAAGCTTACAGGCAAGTGCAATTTGCTTGGCGAACCACTCTCTTTGCACTTCCCTAGGCGAAAAATCGTAGTGATAATCCAGACCGATTTCTCCTATCGCAACAACTTTATCCGCTTTGGAGAGCGTGGTGAGAGTATCGATTGTATTCTCATCACACTCTGAAGCATCATGGGGATGAACTCCCACAGCCGCATAAACAAAGGGATATTTTGCTGCAAGTTCAATTGATTTTTTTGAGCTTGCAATGTTGCTGCCTGCGTTAACTATGTGCGTAACGCCATGGGAAACGCAATCTTGCAGGACTTGGTCGCGGTCTATATCAAATTTCTCATCATCGTAATGAGCATGCGAGTCAATCAAAACAAATTCTCCATTCTTTAGCTAACCTTACTACCTGTGGGTATGTCTTTATCAACAGTAACCAATACAAGGTTATCATTTGAGGTAGCAGCCAGAATCATACCTTGGCTCTCAATGCCGCGTAATTTTGCAGGCTTTAAATTTGCTACGAGGATTAGAGTCTTTCCTACCATCTCCTCAGGTGAATAATACTTAGCGATGCCTGATACAACCTGTTTTTCTTCTTCTCCGCAAACTACCTTCAGCTTTAAGAGCTTATCGCTTTTTTCAACCTTTTCACAGGAAACTACTTTAACCACTCTTAAATCAACTTTGGCAAATTCATCTATTCCTATTAAGGCAACCCCTTCAGGTTTATCCTCGGCTTTTTCTTTCTTTGCAGCGGTTTCTTTTGTTTTATTCTCGCTTGGAGTAAGAGCAGAAAGGGCCTCCATTTCCTTTTCAAGGTCAATACGTGGGAATATAATCTCTCCTGTTGTTACAGGTGATGACTGTTCATATACTCCCCATTGACCTGCACTCTCCCAAGTTCTTTGGTTTTCGGGAATGGCAAGCTGCCTCCATATAATCTCAGGGGTATCGGGCATAAAGGGCTGAATCAAAATTGATATGATTCGTATGCTCTCGGCAAGATTATACATGACCTCTGCCAGTCTGGCTTTGTTTTCCTCTTTCTTTGCAAGAGCCCAGGGCATGGTTTCATCAATATACTTATTTGTACGGGAAATTGCTTTCCAAATTTCTGAAAGCGCAGTGCTGAATTGTAGCTTATCAAGATATTCCTCAGCTCTGTTCTTAGTATTTACAACCAGACTTCTTAATTCCTGATCAAATTCGCCCTTTTCTCTTTCTTTGGGTATAACACCTTCAAAGTATTTTTTAATCATAGCTGACGTGCGGCTAACTAAATTGCCCAAGTCGTTGGCTAAATCAGAGTTTATGCGTGTAATAAGGGCTTCATTGGAGAAAACTCCATCAGCTCCAAAAGGAACCTCTCTTAATAAGAAATATCTGATGGCGTCAAGGCCGTACTTTTCAATTAAAACCACAGGGTCCACCACATTGCCCTTGGATTTTGACATTTTTCCGCCCTCAAGGACAAGCCAACCATGGCCAAAAACCTGCTTTGGCAACGGTAAATCCAGTGCCATGAGCATTGCCGGCCATATTATGGTATGGAATCTGATAATTTCTTTACCGACGAGATGTACATCGGCGGGCCAATACTTTTTGAAGTTTTCGTCATTTCCTGACAAATATCCAAGTGCTGTAATATAGTTAGAAAGAGCATCAATCCAAACATAAACCACATGTTTTTCATCAAATGTAACCGGAATTCCCCAATTAAAAGATGTCCGGGATACACAAAGATCCTCAAGACCGGGCCTTAAAAAGTTATTTAACATTTCGTTTCGACGTGAGGTGGGCTGAATGAAGTCCGGATTTTCCTCTAACAGCTGTATTAATCTGTCCTGATATTTTGAAAGTCTAAAGAAATAGCTTTCTTCCCTTGTTTTCTCAACAGCTCTTCCACAGTCAGGACATTTACCGTCAACAAGCTGGGTTTCTGTCCAGAAAGACTCGCAAGGAGTACAATACAAGCCTTCATACTCGCTTTTATAGATATCACCTTTATCATAAAGGGCTTTAAATATCTTTTGAACAGCTTCCATATGAAACTCATCGGTTGTCCTTATGAATTTATCATTGGTTATTTTCATAAGGCTCCACAGTTTCTTTATGCCATTAACGATATTATCAACATACTCTTTCGGGGTTACTCCGTTTTCCGCTGCCACTCTCTGGATTTTCTGACCGTGTTCATCGGTCCCTGTAAGGAACATAACATCGTAGCCCTGCAGTCTTTTATATCTTGCCATCGCATCAGCTGCAACCGTTGTATAGGAATGGCCTATATGAAGCTTTCCGCTTGGATAATAAATTGGTGTTGTTATATAGAATGTCTTCTTGCTCACTTGAGGATACCTCCAACTTATAAGAAATTTTTATATAAATTATTATTACTTATTCTTTCCATAAAATTTATTATATCATAACATAAATTCAGGCATAGCAATTCTGGTTTTATCTTTACAAAACCTCTTGTGCAGTAATAACAGCCGTACAAAAGATACCTTTTCCCTTTCCGAATTCTGTAAGGCCTTCTCCCGAGGTTGCAGTTATTCCTACGCTGCTTATATCTATACCAAGTAAATCTGCAATGCTTTGGCGCATAAGCTCGATATAGGGCGCCAGCTTAGGTATTAAAGCTTCTATAGAAATCGATACATGTATAATCTTTTTATTTCCTAGGGTTGCAAGAGCTTCATTAAGGTATACCTTGCTATCAGTTATTCCTTTTTCCAGGCAGAGTTCATCAGCCCTTCTTCCCAAAATATTTATACATGAGATGCCAGAAATTGCATTGGTGATGGCATGAAGAACTACATCGGCATCACTATTTCCCTTTAATCCGGGAAAATTGTCAATGACAACACCGCCTAAGACAAGATTCTTATTATCTTCAGGATCTGTAAATCTGTGACTGTCCTGACCTATAGCCACCCTGAACAAAAAAATCAACTCACTTTGCAGATTATTTTCGCGATTTTTTTATATCCTTTAGTATAATAGAATATTTGACATAAATCCAACAAAATAAAAAAGGAAGATGGAGATAGCCCCCAAGCTTCCTTTATAAGTGAGTAAAAGTGTTGCTCACTCGCCTTTTTCTCGTAACCGGTAACCTAATACCATCAAGCTGTCACTTAAATGAACATTCTCAACCACAATTCCTTCGCCAAGTGATAAATCCGAAGGAGTAAAGTTCCATATACCTTTAATGCCTAAAGATGTAACCTCTGTTGCGGCCTCAATAATCTTCTTATTGGGTACTGTTAAAATCGCAATATCGACTTTGTTATTTGCAACAAACTCGGCTAATTTATCAGTACTATAAACTTCAATACCATTAATTTTTTTTCCGATTTTATCTTCGCTAACATCAAAAATCGCTAAAATGTCGTATCCTCTTTTTTTAAAGTTTTCATAGTTTGCCAGAGCATTTCCCATGTTTCCCGCTCCGAGGATTATACACGAAAACCTTTTATCTGTGCCGAGGATTTTGCTTATTTCTTCATAGAGATATTCTACATTGTAGCCATACCCTTGTTGACCAAACCCTCCAAAGCAATTCAGGTCCTGACGGATTTGCGATGCGGTAATTTGCATTCTCTCACTTAATTCTTTAGATGAGATACGCTTAATGTCAAGCTTAATAAGATCGGAAAGATAGCGAAAATAACGTGGTAGTCTTCTTATGACAGCCATTGAGATTTTCTTTTCTTCAATCATTATTACTACCTACCTTACAAATATAAATATGATACCTTATTGCATTCTTTAATTTTATCAAATTGTTATTTTTTTGTCAATTTATAACGAGAATAAAGGTTTCCCCCATATCTCTTAAGTGGCGGATAGAAGTCGTCATAACCTTACTGTAACTCCATTATCCTTTAGATACTCTTTTAAATCTAATATCTTCATCTGTCCAAAGTGAAACAGAGAAGCTGCCAAAACCGCATCTGCTTTACCTTCTATTATGGCATCCTTAAAGTGCTCATATTCTCCTGCTCCCCCCGATGCAATAACCGGAATTTTAACTGCTTCGGCTACTGCTCTGGTCAGCTCTATATCATAGCCTGACTTGGTGCCATCCCGATCCATACTGGTAAGCAAAATCTCACCGGCTCCAAGTTTTTCGGCTTCATAAGCCCATTCCACCACATCTCTTCCCGTATTAACCCGGCCTCCGTTTAAATATACATCCCAGCCCGGCCCGTCTAGGCGTTTCTTTGCATCAATTGCCACTACAACGCATTGGGAACCGAATTTCTGCGCAGCTTCACTAATAAGTTCAGGTCTTTTAAGCGCGGCAGAGTTAACTCCTATTTTGTCCGCTCCAGCCAGTAATATCTTACGAAAATCCTCGACAGTTCTTACTCCTCCCCCTACGGTAAAAGGAATAAATACCTGTTCCGCAACCTTTGAAACCATATCCAGCATAATATCCCGGGATTCCGAAGATGCGGTAATATCGAGAAAAGTAATTTCGTCGGCACCGGCCTTATCGTATGCAGCAGCGCACTCCACCGGATCTCCGGCATCAATGAGATTTACAAATTGTACACCCTTTACTACCCTGCCTTTATAAACATCCAGACAGGGAATTACTCGTTTTGTCAACATAGACTACTCCTCTTTAGGGTAATATCAGCTAATCACTACACAGCATTTCCAATGCTTTTTTTAAATCTACATCACCTGTATAAATAGCCTTACCCACAATTACTCCAGCCACTCCTGTTTCTTTTAATTTTCTTATGTCTTTTAATGATGATACTCCACCTGATGCAATAACCTCCATTTGAACATTTTTAATCATTTCAGTCATTGCTAAAAGATTAGGCCCGGACAACATTCCATCGGTTGCTATATCAGTATAGATTATGGTTTGTACACCCAGGGATTCCATGTTTACAGCATGTTCTACGGCCTTAACACCGCTTGTTTTTTCCCAGCCCTCAATAGCCACAAAGCCGTCCTTGGCATCAATTCCGACAGCAATCCGGTTGCCGTATTTTTTTACGGCATCGCTTACCATTTCAGGATTCTTAACAGCCGAAGTCCCCAGTATTACTCGTGTAACACCAAGTTCCAAGACAGTTTCAATATCGGCCATTGTTCTAATTCCGCCCCCGGTTTGAATAGGGATGCTAAGTTCTTTAGCAATGCGGCTTATTATTGTGCGGTTATTGCTTTCGCCTCTGGCACCGTCTAAATCTACCACATGAAGATATTTAGCCCCCGCATTTTGGAATTGCACCGCCATGCTGACCGGATCGTCGGAAAAAATAGTTATATCATCGTATCGCCCTTGAGTTAAGCGGACACACTTGCCGCCACGTATATCAATAGCAGGATATATTATCATACTTTACGCACCACCTTTAGAAAATTATTTATTATGGCTAACCCCACCTTACCGCTTTTTTCGGGATGAAACTGGGTTGCATAAACATTGTCACTTGATATGGCAGCGTCAAAAGAAATTCCGTATCGGGATGTTGCCGATACAATACTTCTGTTAGATGCCTCCACATAATATGAATGGACAAAGTACAAATATGCTTCCTCATTTTGCTTGCAGTTCGTAGAAGCAGAATTATCTTGCGAATCGGTAAAGAGCCTCGCAGGAAGATTCTCAAACAATGGGCAAGGTTTGGGAAAGCTAAGATTATTCCATCCCATATGTGGTATTTTTATACCTATATCGGCAGGGAATTTTTTTACCCGCCCCTTCAATATGCCTAAGCCTTTAGTGTCTAAAAGCCCAGCAGGGTGCTCCTCACTGTATTCAAACAGTAGTTGAAATCCAAGACAAATACCCAAGAACGGTTTTCCCATATTGATACAAGTTTTTACTACCCTATCCATACCCTTTTCAACAAGGCTATTCATGCAAGAGTCAAATGCTCCTACCCCGGGAAGCACTACTGCTTCACTTTTAAGGATAGTTGCCTCATCGCTTGTTATCAAGGGGTCTGCTCCTAACATTTTAAAGGCATTAGCCACATTTTTTAAGTTCCCAGCATCATAATCTATAATGGCTATCATGCAGTAAACTTCTTTCCTGTAATTCTCTCGTATGCCTCGATATATTTTGCCCTTGTTTTTTCAATAACCTCTTGCGGAAGCTTGGGAGCCGGCGGCGTTTTATCCCAGTCCAGAGATTCAAGGTATTCTCTCAAATACTGCTTGTCAAAGCTTTTTTGGGCCCTTCCCGGCTCATAATCCGCCAGTTCCCAGAATCTTGATGAGTCAGGAGTGAACATTTCATCGGCAATAACCAGTTCACCGTCCAACATGCCAAATTCAAACTTAGTATCAGCAAGTATTATTCCTCTGCTTAATGCATATTTTTCTGCTTTTTTATAAAGGGTTATCGATTTTTCTTTAAGAGTCGAAGCTAATTTCTCACCTATCTGCTTCTTAACATATTCATAGCTTACATTGATATCATGGCCTTCCGAAGCTTTTGTGGATGGAGTGAAAATAGGTTCGGGAAGTTTATCTGCCTGTTTTAAACCTTCCGGTAGCTTGATTCCGCTGATTTCCCCGGTTGACTTGTAATCCTTCAAGCCTGAACCTTCAAGGTACCCGCGCACTATACATTCAGCCTCCACCATCTTGACTCTCTTTACAAGCATGGAACGACCCTTTAGCTCCTCTTTGAATTTCGACAATCCCATAGGATATTCGGACACATCAGTGGTTATCACATGGTTTCCTATGATATCCTTGCAATAATCAAACCAAAACTCGGAAATACCGTTGAGTACGCAGCCCTTATCGGGTATCAGGTCATCAAATACTACGTCAAATGCTGATATGCGGTCGGTAACTATCATTAACAGCTTATCCGCTCCTACCTCATATACATCTCTTACCTTTCCTTTTATAAATACAGGTAAATCAATAAAATTTGTGTCCTTAATGAGCATTAATGTATCCTCCGTAACTTATTTATAATCATTTAAGATAGTTATCTAAGAACCAATCAAAACTTACAATAAACCCTTAGTCGACAGAACTCCATCAATTGTCGAATCAATGGTTACTGCCTCTTTTAGAGCTCGGGCAAAGGCTTTAAATACGGCTTCTATAATGTGGTGATTATTCTTGCCGTGTATCAGCTTGATATGAAGCGTCATGCCGCTATTAACTGCAAGGGCACGGAAGAACTCTTCAAACATTTCTGTTTCCATTTTACCGACTCTATCGGTTGAAAACGGCACTTCAAAATGCAAAAATGGCCTGTTGGAAAGATCAAGACTTACCAGTGCAAGGGATTCGTCCATGGGAACATAGCTTGTTCCAAATCTCTTGATGGATTCTCTCTTGCCTAAAGCATCCGAAATCGCCTTGCCCAGCACTATGCCAATGTCCTCGGCGGTGTGATGCCCATCCACAAATAAGTCTCCCTTACACTCAAGCTTAAGATCAAAACGTCCATGACCTGAAAAAAGGCATAACATGTGATCCAAAAAACCTAATCCTGTAGAAATTGTGTTTTCTCCTTTTCCATCTAGATTAAGTTTAAGAGAAATCTCTGTTTCTTTGGTTTTTCTGGATAATTCGGCACATCGCATCGTCATACTCTCCTTTACTTTTCAGGTCTAATTTAACCACCTTCGAGGTGGGGGAAATTATTTATTCTCATTATAATGACATCACCCGTTACCGAAATCAAAGATTTCGAACGGGTCCCGCGTCATTGAAATTCGTTTATTCTCATTATAGCATTGGCATTATTAACCTGCTATCATCTTCTTAACTTTTTCAACCAATTTCTCCATATCATCCTGAGTCCCTATTGTGATACGCAGCCAGTCGCAAATCTTAGGGTCTTTAAAATTCCTTATTAAAATACCCTCTTGCCTTAGTTTATATAATGCTTCCGGCCCTGGAATGCCGGGGATTCTTATAAACAGGAAATTTGCCTTTGAATCAGTCATTTCAACACCCAAACCAAGCAGTTGTTCTTGTGTCCATTGACGAGTTTTTATAATCATCTGTCTGGTTTGATTAAAATACTCGGTGTCACTAAACGCTGCTTCAGCTGCTATTTGGGCGATTCTGTCCAGAGGATAGGAATTAAAAGAATCTTTTACTCTGGTCAATCCATCTATCAATTCCTTGCAACCCATAGCCAGACCAATTCTTTGACCGGCTAATGCCCGTGATTTTGAAAGAGTTTGAACAACAATAAGGTTATCATACCGGGAAATCAGAGGTATGCAGGACTCACCACCGAAATCTATATATGCTTCATCCACTATAACAAGAGTGTTTGGCCGTTTTTTTAGTAATGCCTCAATGGTATCGGGCTGAATATAAATACCGGTAGGAGCGTTAGGGTTAGCAAAAATAATACCCTTCAAGTCCTCAGGGTATCGTGATAAATCAATAGAAAAATCGTTTTTGACAGGAACCTTTACGCAAGGGATATCAAAAAGCGCTCCATATACCGGATAAAAGCTGTAGGTTATATCTGGGAATCCAATTTTTTCGGTGTTATCAAAAAACGCCTTAAAGATAAATGCCAATACCTCATCTGACCCGTTACCCGCAAAGACTTCCTCTTCTGATATGCCATAATATTTTGACACCGCTTGTTTTATTATGGCACCCTCGCTGTTTGGATAGAGGCGCAAATCCTCCAAAACAAAGTTTCTTATCCTTTCCATAACCAAAGGCGAAGGCGGATATGGATTTTCGTTTGTATTAAGCTTAATAAATTCTTTATTATTTGGTTGCTCTCCCGGCACATAGGGAATAAGTTCCCTTGTATTGCGACTAAAAAAACGACTCATTATTTACCCTCCGTTCCGGACACGGGGACGGTTATGTTGTCTTTTTTATCTTCCTGCCCGTTTACTCTTATCCGTATTGCCTGTTCGTGAGCTGTCAGCCCCTCAGACTGAGCAAAGGCAGCCACATCGGAAGCGGCAGATTCAAATGCATCCCGGCTATATGAAATTATGCTTTGACGTTTTATAAAATCATACACTCCCAAAGGAGAGAAAAATCTTGCAGTACCTGATGTAGGCAAGGTGTGATTTGGCCCTGCAAAGTAGTCTCCGAGAGGCTCCGGCGAATAATTTCCCAGAAATATGGCCCCTGCATTTTTAATCTTAGATAATAGGTCAAAAGGATTCTTTGTACATACCTCCAAATGCTCCGGAGCAATATTATTGCTGATTTCTACTGCATCTTCAATTGTGTCTGTAACGATGATAGCCCCGTATTTTTCCAGGGATTCAGCCGCGGTTTGTGCTCTAGGAAGCTTTGACAATTGTTGCGCCACCTCTTGAGAAACCATTTGAGCAATCTCTTTTGAAGTAGTCAGCAAAATTGATGATGCCAACTTGTCATGCTCTGCCTGTGAAAGAAGATCAGCCGCCACATAAGCCGGGTTTGCCGTTTCGTCGGCAATAATCAATATCTCACTTGGCCCCGCTATCATATCAATGCCGCAGGTCCCGAAAACCATCTTTTTAGCCGTGGCAACATAAATATTGCCCGGCCCCACTATTTTATCCACTTTTGGGATGACATTTGTTCCATAGGCCATGGCAGCAATTGCTTGAGCTCCCCCAACCATGAATACTCTATCGGCACCGGCAAGCTTTGCACACGCTAGAATCAACGGATCAACCTTTCCTCCCTTAACTGGTGGTGAGCATAGTATAATCTCCTCCACACCGGCTACCTTTGCGGGAATTACATCCATCAAAACTGTTGAAGGCAGTGGGGCGCTTCCTGCAGGAGCATATACACCAACTCTGGAAAGGGGTGTAACCTTCTGTCCTAAAAGGATTCCTGCTTCATTAGTAGTAAACCATGATTTTTCAAGCTGTTTTTCATGAAAATCTTGTATATTGGCCGCAGCTTTTTCAATAACCTTGAGTAAATTACGGTCAATCGAATTCAAGGCTTCATCCATCTCTTTTTGTGAAACCTCGATAGTATCCAATGTAAGCTCCACTTTGTCAAACTTTTTACTGTATTCGATAAGAGCCTCATCCTTACGTTCTTTTATATTCCGAATAATTTCAGCGGTAGCCTGTTCGACCTCAATCTGACCTTCCGGGCTACGCTTATTCAGAGCTTCATACAATAACGCCAGACTATCTTTTCGGTACTCATATATCTTCATAATTCAACCTCTATTTGACATCTCATTTATTCCAAGCAGCAAGGAATATCTCTTAGAGTTGTTTTCTTATATCCTCAATAATTCTTGTAATCCGTTGATTCTCCATTTTCATGCTGACACGGTTTACAACCATTCTTGCACTTATGTCTGCAATTGTATCTAGCACCACAAGCCCGTTTTCCTTTAATGTTCGTCCGGTTTCAACCAAATCTACAATAACCTCCGAAAGCCCAACCAATGGTGCCAATTCAATAGAGCCGCTCAGTTTTATTATTTCAACAGACTCGCGCCTTTTATGTCTAAAATATGTTCTAGCCACCTCAGGGTATTTAGTTGCCACCCGGTTTATTGAAACCAAGTCCATTTTCCCTTCCAGCTCCTTAGGGCCGGCAACACACATTTTACATTTAGCAAATCCAAGATCCAAAACCTCGTAGAGGTCTCTACCCTCTTCAATGAGGGTATCCTTTCCCACAATACCTATATCGGCGGCGCCATACTCAACATATACAGGAACATCGGCAGGTTTCGCCAGAAAAAAACGAATTTTATTCTTCTCATCCGATAAAATAAGTTTTCTGGAATTGCTCTTTAATTCTGTGCAGTCAATTCCGGCTCCTTCAAGAAGGCTTATGCTAAGATCGGTAAGACGTCCCTTCGATAAAGCAAAAGTTATATATCTCATAGCGTTATCTCCTCTCTTGAACCGTCATTTTTTATACATACGAATTTAGAAAATCCCTTGGCCGTAGCATATTTTTTGCTTTCTTCCATTCCCAACTGCATAATATCCAGCTCAGCAATACAGTCATTGGCGATTAGCTGCCTGCAATAGTCGCCGGCAAGCTTTCTTGCATTTTTTTCATAGGTTACGAAAACCCCGGCCGATTCTTGTTCAAATTGCTTTTTCTGCCTTTCCAAAGCCATCATAACCATATTGATTCCAAGAGAAAAGCCTGTAGCTTCACAATCCCTACCGAATTTTGCAACAAGTTTATCATAACGACCGCCGCTAAGTATGGGAAATCCCACTCCGTAGGTATAGCCTCTGAAAACAATTCCGGTATAATAATTTAGGCTCTGTACCATCCCCAAATCCAAGGAAACATATTGGGAAAGATTGCGGTCTTCAAGTATATCCAGAACCTCTTTGATGTTTTCTATTGCCTTAGTAGCTACTTTTCCGATATCTTCATATTTGATTTCCTGAAGAATATCTTTGGAGCCAAAAAGTTTAGGAAGATCCAGAATAATTCTTTTTAACGGGTTCTTCACCTGGTGTCTGTCCATAACCTGTTCAACACCCACAAGGTTCTTCTGGTCAATAAACTCCCTGACCTCTTCTATTTCATCTTCTGAAAGACCCGATTCCTCCATTAGTCCTTTAAAAAAGCCAACCTGCCCAATATCAATCTGGAATTCATCAATTCCCGTTGCTCTTATTGTTTCGATTGCCATGGCAACTACCTCAGCATCAGCTTCGGGAGAGTTAATACCCAGAAGTTCGCATCCAGCCTGGGTAAATTCATGCTGCCTTCCCCCTCCTAATTCATCGAAGCTAAAGGTATTCCCGATATAACAGCATTTAAGAGGAAGGACCTCATCTTTGAGCTTGGTTGCGGCAATCCGAGCTACAGGAACGGTAAGGTCAGGCCTTAAAACTAGCAGACGTCCTTTAGAGTCGCAGAATTTGTACATACTTTCCTGACTAATTAAGCCTCTTTCCCCTCCAAAAGTGTCGTAAAACTCTATGGTAGGGGGCTCGATCTCTTTGTATCCGTTGAGCTTAAAAGCTTTTCTTATCTTGCTTTCAAGCACTCTTTTTTGGCTGCATGATTCAAATAGTATATCTTGAACTCCTTCGGGTGTATAAATGTTCCATCTTCTCATAATTCGGGCCTCACTTTATCACTTCATCACGTTAATGTGCTAAATTACAAACTTTATTTTATATGTTTATTCACCGTCTGTCAATAGGGTTACAATGTGTTTTAGGACAAGAGAACCTAGACTTGTCTAACAGAAGACAAGCCAAAGAGGCTTCCTACCATTCCGAGAATGAGACTCACACTTATGAGAACTGTTGTAACCCCTAGCACCAGGCTACCCTCCGGCGGCAGAGGAATAAAGGGAATCGTACCCCCTATGGCTATATAACCCTGATGAATCACCAGTGACATGATAAAAGTAGCTATCAGCCCTGCCCCAACGGTTATCAGCAAACCTACGCAAACAAAGGGAAAGCCGATGAACATACGGGATGCTCCTAAAAGATGCAACGTTTTTATTTGATCTCTGTTATTGTAAATTCCCTGCCGAATCATATGAGAAATAATGATTACAGTGGTTATGCCCACAGCAACGATAACAAGATAGCCAACAACATGTATACCATTTATTATGCTGTTAATGCTCTCTAAAACCCCTCTATTGTCTCTGACAAACTCAATTTCCTTAAAACCTTCCACCTTTTCGACTATAGAATCTATCATGCCGGGATTAATCCTTATTTCTATGTAGGCTTTAAAAGGATTTTCCTCGAAAAGCTCCAAAACACCCGCATCATTAGCAAGAATTTGTTCCATCCTATTATAGGCTTCCGCTTCATTAACTAACCTGACACTTATAACGCCATCCAGTTTATCTATACTATCAACCAAGCCGAGTACCCCATTTTCATTCACATCTTCGTGATAAAATGCACTTATTTCAGCTTCCTCTTCTAACATAGTTACTAGACGGGACGCAATGCTCCAGCCTGTTACCACTGATGCCAGCAAAAACAAAACCAGAACAGTGCCCAAGAATGTAAAAATGTTCGAGAGAGAATTTAGGCGAATAATCCTACCAGCTTCTTTAAAAAAATAATCCAAATTCATCATGAACTTTTTCATATGCCATCACCCCGCTTTTCTACCGAAATAGTGCCCTGAGACATCCGTATGATGGTGGTGTTTTTTTGGCTTTCAATCAAATGAGTTGCATGTGTTGTCACAACAACTGATGTGTTTTGCTGCTGAAAAGAAGATAAAATATTAAGAATGTTAACAGCATTATCCTGGTCCAAATTACCAGTGGGTTCATCAGCTAAAATCAATCCCGGTTTTCTGGCAATGGCTCTTGCAATAGCCACTCTCTGCGCCTCTCCCCATGACAGGTTTTCTACCATCGAATGAGACTTATGAGATAGCCCTACCTTTTTAAGGGCATCAATTGCATATTCCCTCATTTCTTTACGAGAAAATTCAAGAAACCTGATTCCCATCAAAACATTTTCCAGTGCGCTCCTACCGGGAACAAGCTTAAGCTCTTGAAAAACCGGCCCCACCCTCTGGCGTAGGCATCGAATATCCTTTGACTTTAATTCAGAAAGAGTTTTATCCAGAACCTTTACCGTACCTGAGGTTGGATTTTCCATTCCCATAATAAGCTTCAATAAGCTGGTTTTCCCCGATCCGCTCGGGCCTGTAATATAGACGAGTTCACCGCTACCTATGGTTAAATCAATATTATTTAACGCAAGTGTTCCATCTCCATATCTTAACGATACTTCTTTTAGTTCAATCATGCCGTTATTCCTCACTTTTCCCTAAAAAAAAGGCTTCACTTTAAACTCAATAAAACCATCCTTCATCTCTACAGATTGAATGCTGATATCGCCTATAAGTTCACTAAAATCAATCAACAAATAGCCATTGCGAAACAATTCTTCTATAGATGCCTTCTCCAGCTTCATACCATAGAAAGTTCCTTCTGTTATTGCAAATTTTAAAACACTTTTACTTTCAACAGCCATAGTGCCGCGCAATAACAACTGATTTTCAGGAACTTCAATCTGTATTCTTTCAGGACTTATATCAAAAACCATTTCCGGAAGCTTCGTATCCTTTTTTATAATCTCATTGATTAAAGTCTCGGAAACAGAACCTCTTACAGATAAGAAGTCAAAGCCTAAGTTAAAATCCTCCACTTGGAGATTCGATTCATAAAACACTCTGGAAAATTCTTTTGATACATTGGAGAATAGTGCCTTAGCTTCACTCCACGATTGATCTAGCTGGTTTAATTGATCCTGATATTTCTTTCTTTCTTCTGATAGAGATGCTAGAAATTCTTCCTGTTCCTGCTTTAATTGAAGTTTTTGGTTCAGGGCTAGTTGTAAATCTTCTCTATTCCTTTCCAGTAAAGCTTTATTGGATACCAACGTTTCTCGTTCAGATATTAATGCGTCTTTTTCTTTTTCAATGGTTTGAAGCATTTCGCCCGTATTGTGTGATAGAGTTCTGAGGACATTCAGCCTTTTTATAAAATCTGTGAGATTTTCTGCTGATAATAGAATTTCAAGAGATGATGCAGGCCCGTTTTTTTGATATACTACCAATACTTGTTCCAATATCTCGAGCTGCTTGTCGTAATCTTCTTGCCGCTTTGTAATATCCGTTTCGGTCGCAGAAATTTCTTTTTCTAAGGATTCAGTTTGTCGCTGCAATTCTTCTGATATTCTGTTCATCTCATCTATTTGTTGCGAAAGAAAAAAAAGCTCCTCTAAAACAGCCTTCTCCTCAATTGAGATCTCTTCAAGGTCTTGTTGAGGATTGGAAATAATATCCGTTCGTCCCGACACCGCAACTATAGATATTAAGGTAAAGCATAATATAAATATGAGACCAGTCATGGATCTTTTCAGTTTAACCATGCCTCCTCAAACAGAATAGTTTAATACAATACATGCTAATTCGAATAATTTCTTATCTATTATAACATGGAAGAGTTGCATTATAGGAGTACTAATACAATGGCACATAAAAAGGAACCTCCAGCCATATCATGCGTAAATCAAAAGTATTATTACAAGCGGCTTCGGGTATCTTTTGGATTGAATTCCCGAGGGGCACGCATGACATCGGCTAAAGGTTCCATGGTGTAAATTCGTAGCAATTAGTTTATATAATTTTTAAGCCTCGACTTTAGACAAATCTTCCTCTTTTGTTTCTGAGACAACAGAACCGTCATCTTTTATGTCGTCCCCTTGTCTATTATCCTTGCCTAGGTACTCAGGCAGTTCCATGCCTGCCATTTTAAACATCTCATTCATAGGAGGTATGGACTTAAGCATTCCAGAAAGAAAGTTTGCCGTTGCCGGAGTTCCTTCGTTACCTCCCATGCTGTCCCATACAGTAACCTTATCAATCTTAATGCCCTTGATAGCTTCGACCTGTACCTTCATTAACTGTTCCATCTTGTCGGCCAGCATCATACGTGTCGCATTAAGAGCGTCACCACCGGCTGCCTGCACTAATTCGCCATAACCTAAAGCCTGTTTAGTCAAGAGTTCCTGCATACCCCGAGCTTCAGCTTCCATCTTCAAGTAAATAGCATCTGCTTGACCTTTTGCAATTCTTCTGGTTTGCTCCGCTTGGGCTTCAGCCTCAAGCTCCAGCTTCCTCTTCTGAATCTCAGCCTGAACAAGTACGTCAGCTTCAAGTGTTGCCTTTTCACGGGCAGCACGCGCAGCTTCTGCTTCCTGCTCTGCTGCATACGCTTCCTGTAACGCTTTAGCTTGTGCAATTTTTTCAGCAGCTGTTGCTCTTCTCAATGCTTCTGCTTCAAGTTCACGAAGTGTTGCGTTGGACTGAGAAACTTGTGCTCTGGATTCGTTTTCACCCTTAATTGCTTCTGAGTCTGCGGCTGCGACCTGTATTCTTTGGTCACGTTTGGCATTTGCCTCACCTATTGAACCATCTCTATCCTGCTCAGCAACAGATTTTTTTGCATCATTTATAGCCTTTGCTGCAGCTTCCTTACCAAGAGCCACTATGTAACCCGACTCATCGGTAATGTCTGTTACGTTTACGTTAATTAGACGAAGACCGATTTTCTTAAGCTCTGACTCCACGTTACCTGATACTGCTTCTAAAAACTTATCACGGTCAGTATTTATTTCCTCGATATCCATTGTTGCAATCACTAACCGCAATTGTCCGAAAATTATGTCCTTAGCTAGCTCCTGAATTTGTACCAGCTTAAGTCCGAGTAAACGCTCAGCGGCATTTTGCATAACACCGTTTTCGGTTGAAATACCAACAGTAAAACTGGACGGTACATCAATACGAATATTCTGTCGGCTTAAAGCATTTCTCAAGTCAACACTGATTGACATTGGTGTCAAATCCAAGTACTCATAGGATTGGAATACGGGCCATATAAAAGCTGCTCCACCGTGGATACACCTAGCAGAGATTGCTGACCCATCTTTGGATGTTCCTACCTTACCGTAGATAACCATGATCCTATCGGAGGGGCATCTCCGATACCTAGATACAATGAACATGAACATAGACAAAACTAAAATCACGCTGACACCAATAAGAATAAAACCTGAGTCAAATGGCATAATTGGACCTCCTTATAATTCTTTTTCTCTAACGAGAATGTATATTTACCCCACCTCTTTAATGGTAGGTTGGGTTCACTATCACAGGCGGGGTTATCTTCCCCACCTCGAGTTTCAACGACTCGGGACCTGTTCGAAATCTTTGATTTTGGTAACGGGTGAGGTCGTTTAAATAATCTCCTTAGGGACATTATCCTTTGGTATTTCCGTTGGCACTACTAATAGCACACCTTCGGATTCAACACCTTGAACTGTAATTTTTTCACCTGTTTTTAAAGTGCGTTCTCTATCTGTGACCGCATTAACCTCAGTCAGCCTGTCTTGAATAATAACGATTACTTTTCCGACACCGCTTTTTAACGGTGGTATGGGTATGTACACTTCACCTGTTACTCCTATTGCATTATCCAGAACAATATTACCTTTTTGTTGAAGCCGCAATACTGTTCTTAATGACCACGCTACGAAATAAAGCGCCATCCACCCTGCCAGAAGAGCTAGCAAAACAGCTCCAGGTATGGGTACTCCCCATCCGATGGCAGCAACACCCATCCAACCTCCTATCGAAAGGAATCCTATAATACCTCTCAAGGTAAACAGCCTTAAAGAATCTGCCTTGCTGCCGGCATCATCACCGTGTTCATCGATATTACTTAGATGATCATCGTAAATGTCATGGGGCTGGTCATCTGCTATATCATCGGGTATCCCGTCGTCAAAGTCGGTATCCAAATCGCCATCGGCGAAATCATCAGCGCCGTCTAAACCATCGGCCCCAACCCCCTGAACAAACCCGAAAAATGACATAACAAACTGAAAAATCATAATCATTGTTGCAGGAATAGCAATATAGGCAAAAGCCTGCTGCAGCCCCGTCATCTCATTCCACCAGTCCATGTTATCCTCCCTTCTATGTGTGGATTTTCCCTATCAAATGATCCGCATATCTTTTAAAATACGCAGACTCCCATGCACATATAATAATTTTTAGCACCAACTCCAGCTTTTCCTTTGCGCCCGGGCAGGGTTCATTATAATTTTTTAAATATTCATCTATTCTTATGAACAGCTTCTTGATATCAATAATCTCATCTTTCTCCGCCGGTATTAGTATATCGCACAAACATTTATAAATATCACTATCATCCATAATGTCGTCAGCGTTATCCAAGAGGTCTCCGTTGGCGTGACTAAGTATTTTCGCTATTTTTTCGAGGGCCAATGTCTCACGTAGCATATTTATCAATATGATACGTGCCGTCTGACTTTTTGAATACTTTCGGCCGACTGGCGGATTTAAATATCCCCGCTTAATCCAGTTGTGCACAGCTCCCGCTTCCAATCCTGTTATTTCACAAACTTGGGATAGGGTAATGCCTCCGGTAAAAGTAAAAATTCCTTGCAGCAGAGGCACATCGGATACAGGAACCTGTGTTCCCGGAAAGTTTTTTTGCAATATCATATTGATTCCCCCCCCATTAGATGTCATCAGCTAACCCGATACCATGATTATAATATATAGTCATATGATTGTAAATAGTATTCATTTGAATTTATTACATTATCATTGCTTTACTACCCCAAAAAATTTAATATACCTCCTCCTCTCTTACTTTTTCACTTATTTTCTAGCTGATTCTTAATATTTCATTAATCTACTCATGAAACAGATAAAAAAAGACCCACAAAAGTGGGTCAGTCAGATCAACCATTTTTTTGCTTTGCTCGTTTGGTGTCATGACCTGTTCCGGGTACCGGTTCTCCCCGATTATCCTTAGGCGGGTCGGTGTCCGGAAACCTCTTTTCATTGTATTTATGCTTTTTTGCCGACATATGCTCCCTCCTTTGTAATTATGTAGCACAATTTTAATTCTAATTACCTTGCTCGATATGATAAACTTATATATGTGGCTCTGTTAACTTAGTATGAAAGAAATGAGACCTGAAAGACCTCTGGTAGGTTTAAAAAAGAAAAAACCTACAAATGGAAACGACTTAAGTGTAAAATAACACGAAAAAAAGTGGTGTGCAAGC
>JAAYNX010000025.1 GCA_012520615.1 Clostridiaceae bacterium
ATAATGGGAAAAGCTTTGATAATTGGTGCAGGCGGGGTTGCCAGTGTAGTTGTACACAAATGTTGCCAGAATCCGGATATTTTTGAGGAAATAATGATTGCCAGCAGAACCATCGAGAAGTGTGATGCTCTTAAACGCAAGCTTGATGGGGGTAAAACAAAAATTCAAACTGCTCAGGTTAATGCTGATGATACGAATCAAGTTATTGAGCTAATAAATAAATTTAAACCCGATGTGGTTATAAATGTTGCTTTGCCTTATCAAGACCTAACAATTATGGATGCATGTCTAGCAACAAGTGTTCATTATTTGGATACGGCAAACTATGAGCCGCCAGAAATTCCGAAGTTCGAGTATAAATGGCAATGGGCTTACAGAGAGAAGTTTAAAAAGGCAGGAATAACAGGTCTTTTAGGAAGCGGATTTGATCCCGGAGTGACTGGGGTTTTCTGTGCATATGCTCAAAAGCATTATTTTGATGAAATCCACACAATAGATATATTGGATGCCAATGCCGGAGATCATGGCTATCCTTTTGCCACCAATTTCAATCCTGAAATAAACATCCGTGAGATAACGGCCAAAGGTAGATATTTTAAAGAGGGAGAATGGATTGAAACCAATCCTCTGGAAATTAAAAGGACTTATGATTTCCCCGAAATAGGGTCTAAAAATATTTATCTACTATACCATGAAGAATTGGAATCCCTTGCAATTAACATTAAGGGTGTAAAGAAAATCAGGTTTTGGATGACCTTTTCCGATAATTACTTAAATCATCTTACTGTGCTGCAGAATGTGGGTATGACATCGATAGAGCCAATTGAATTTGAAGGTAAAATGATTCAGCCAATACAATTTTTAAAGGCAGTTCTGCCCGATCCTGCTTCTTTGGGGCCGAGAACCAAGGGCAAGACAAATATCGGGTGCATTATTCAGGGAACTAAGGACGGAAAACCAAAAACCTATTATGTTTACAATGTGTGTGATCACCAGGAATGCTATAAAGAGGTGGGCTCACAGGCTATATCTTACACAACAGGTGTTCCCGCAATGATTGGTGCTATGATGATATTAAAGGGGCTTTGGAGAAAACCCGGAGTATATAATGTTGAAGAATTTGATCCCGATCCCTTTATGGATGCATTGAATAAATATGGTTTGCCATGGAAGGAAAGCTTTTCGCCGACACTTTTAGATTGAGGTTTAAAATGGATATAGATTTTAGTTCATGCCCCACACCATGCTATATTGTAGATGAAAGACTCCTTGAAAAGAATCTTCAGATACTGCACACTGTACAGGAACGTACAGGATGCAGTATTCTTCTAGCTCTCAAGGGCTTTTCGATGTTTTCTGTATTTCCTCTGGTAGGTCGCTATCTAAAAGGCATAACTGCCAGTTCATTATTTGAGGCTAGACTTGGCTATGAGGAAATGGGACAGGAAGTGCACATCTATTCTCCTGCTTATATTGAGGAAGAATTCGATGAAATTCTAAAATATTGTGATCACATTGTATTTAATTCTTTTAGTCAATGGAGTAAGTATAAAAGCAGAGTAGTAGGAGCATCAAAGAATATTGAATGCGGAATTCGCATAAATCCGGAATACTCTGAAATTGAAACCCCCATATATAATCCCTGTTATCAGAATTCAAGATTAGGTGTAACACTTTCAAACTTTAAGCCTAATGAACTTGAAGGTATACAGGGTATTCATTTCCATACTATGTGCGAGCAAAATTCGGATACTTTGGAACGTACGGTAAAGGTTGTAGATGAAAAGTTCGGGCAATATATTAGCAGAGTGAAATGGATAAACATGGGCGGCGGCCATCATATAACCAGAGATGATTATGATATTGAAACCTTGATAAGGTCAATTTTGTTCTTTAAAAATAAGTACGGAGTTGAGGTATATCTTGAGCCGGGAGAGGCTGTCGCTCTCAATACGGGGTATTTAGTTTCGAAGGTTCTGGACATTGTGAATAATGGAATGGATATTGCTATATTAGACACTTCAGCAGCATGCCATATGCCCGATGTTCTAGAGATGCCATACAGGCCAAATATAATTGGCGCAGGAATGCCAAATGAATATGAATACAACTATCGCCTTGGTGGGCCGACCTGCCTTGCGGGCGATGTAATTGGGGACTATTCGTTCAGGGAACCTTTGAAACCCGGTGATAAGCTGGTATTCTGTGATATGGCTCATTACACCATGGTTAAGAATAATACGTTTAATGGTGTGAATCTGCCTTCTATAGCCACTTTTAATGAAAAAAGCGGAATAAGAATAATAAGAGAATTCAGGTATGAGGACTACAAATCACGTTTATCGTAACTAATAATCTGTAAAATATAAGTTGCTTATTATCAAAAAATCTTATAGCCATGACATAATGGAACTACCGGACCTTTACTAGCATAACCTAAGTATAGACAGATGCTCAGGTGATGAATTATATGGGTCCTTTTTCTCGTAGAACAATCCTACATACCGTCCAACCTAATGACAGCCTCTTTTGGATAGCCCAGCGTTATAATACTACTGTTGAGGCAATTATTTCCGCCAATCCCGGTGTTGATTTAAGTACGATTTATATAGGCCAAGTGATAAATATTTGGCCTGGTTATAAAACTCCCGATAAAAATAGACCCGCAAATTGTATAACACAAGCTCAGCTTAATCTTAGCAATCATCTAAGACTGCTCTGGGAACAGCACATTACTTGGACTAGACTCACAATCATAAGTATGGTTTTTAATTTACCCGATGTTGACCTTGTTACCCAAAGGCTGTTAAGAAACCCAAAAGATTTTGAAGCTGCTCTTGCACCTCTGTACGGAGAGCAGGCGGCCTCAAGGTTTTCTGAACTTTTAAGGAATCATCTGATTATAGCGGCCGATCTCGTTAACGCTGCAAAAGCAGGGGATAACAATGCAGTTGCGCAGACCGAAAGAATATGGTATGACAATGCAAGAAATATTGCAGCTTTTTTAGCCAGTATAAATCCTTATTGGTCTCGCCAGGAATGGGAAAATATGTTATTTAAACATCTTGCTCTAGTAAAAGACGAAGCGGTCTTTATGCTAACCAACGAATTCCAAAAAGGAATCGACCTTTACGATGAAATGGAACGTCAGGCTATGATGATGGCCGATGTAATGACTAGCGGAATACTAAAGCAATTTCCGGAGCGCTTTAGGTAATGGATAAAATTTCTTTGTTTACTTTCGTGTCTGATACAAAAGCTATATATGCAAAAAAAAATTGCAGTAAAAATTTTGGAGGAAGACATGAAAGTAAAAGATATTATGACCAAAGATGTGGCTTGTATTAATCCTGAATCAAACGTAGTTGAAGCAGCTCAGCTAATGCAGAAGCATAATGTGGGTTCAATACCTGTTTGTGACCAGTCTGGAGTTTTAGGTATTGTAACTGATCGGGATATTATAGTCAGAAACATCGCACACGGTAAAAATCCCAGTGATACACCAGTCAGGGATATCATGACAGGCCAGATTACTACGGCTACACCAGACATGGAAGTTGACGAGGTAACAAAAATGATGTCTGAAAAACAAATCAGAAGGGTACCAGTTGTGGAAAATAATACGATTGTTGGGATGCTTGCGCTAGGCGATGTAGCCACCGATAATCGGTTTACCATGGAAGCTTCGGAAGCTCTTTCGGAAATCTCTAAACAACGTGGTTAGTTGATTATAACCACAGTCCAAATATCTCAGCCCTACCGGTAAATCAGACAGCGTGGTCAGTTGATTATTAGCGCAATACAGGCTTTGCAGTGTAGAGGGTAAAGGCGGAAAACCCGTTAACTTATTATTTGAGCAAGTTAAATGTGTAATCCCTTCAAAATATTCCAGCCCTTTTAAGCTGGAGATGTTTCTATATGCTGCAGTTAGTCTGGTATTCCCATCCCTTATCCTGTTTTGAATATCCGAAAGACTGAAAGCGCCCGGTTCTCCGCTTTTTCCAAGCCATTCCCATACCGCTTGTTTGAAAATTGGGTCGGTAAATTCACCGGAGATATCTGCGTTAATTGGCTGAAGCGTTGGAGTATCCGGATCTAATGTGGGGATGGAGGTGGGAATCTGTGGAGGTATGGGTGCCGCCTGGGCTTGAAAGGCCAGATACAGGGAACACCGCTCCCATACCTGCAGGAAAGACGTTTACAGACTGTAGTAATCCGGAAGTATTAAAAGCATATGGACTAAAAATAACTTACGGGACAGGGGATGGGAAACAATTTGAGCCCAACGCCAAGCTATCAAGGCAGCAAATGGCTGCAATGATAGAAAGGACTCTGAAGGCATGTTATCCCAATATTGTAATTGATACTTTGGGCCAGCCGGATTTCAAGGACCAGAAAGATTTTTTGGACTATGCAATAGTACCTGCCAAATTTATGGCGAAATACACCATAACCGTAGGAGACGGCCAAGGAAGCTTTAATCCTAACGGTGACTGCCTGCGCCAGCAGACCTTTATATTTCTGGTTAAAGCCTATAATTTCAGAGATATGTATATTTATGAGTAGAATCTGTTATGCTCACTTCATATGTGAATGTGGACGCAATCCTGCTCCGCTCCACGCATGAAATCGACAGCGACCTTGGCACTACAAGGGACTACCTCATCAAATAGAGATAGCCCCTTGTTAAAATTATTCTTGTTTCACCATTTCCTGTTTACCTGTAACTTTACTGGTTTGGTCCATTTTAAAGGTGGATTTTGCTTCCTCAGTAGTAAAATACACATTTCCTTCAACTGTGGTATCAACTAGCTGAAAATTCTTCGAAGAAATATACAGATCTCCCTTAAAGGTTCCGCTTTGAATTCTTGCTTCAGGGCTCTTAACAGTAAGCTTGGGCGCAGTCAAAGTATACCTAGCTGTTACTTTTCTGTTTTCATCCTGTTCATATAATGCTATTTTTCTTTGTATTACATCATTACCGGCAGTATCTTTCTTACCGTTTGTAAATTCACCTTCAAGAACCAATTCTTTGTCAAAGGATAAATCTGTTAACAGACAAATTATCCAAGTGCCATCTTCACTTATGGCCTTTTCAAATGCTTCTTTTGTGTTGACCATAGAAGCGGTAGTTTTTACATCCTGATTCGCTGTTGCGGTAGGGCTCCCCATAGGGCTTGGATTTGGGCTTTGGGTCATACCGGCGGTAGCCGTGGGAGTGCCGGTGTTTTGTGGTGAAGGAGAAGGCGTGACCTTTCCGCATCCTACTATTAAAACCGACAATAAGATTAGCAATGTAATTATTAGTTTTACGCTTAAAATTTTCTTCATTAAAATACCTCCAGTTTTTTTCATAATCTTAATACAGTATTTCCTCTTTACATAAATTCACTCATACTTTTGTTTATAATTTAGTTTTTAAGAAATAATATAAAAATATTTAATATAACAATACCTATTGGGAATATAAATATGAATACAATGCATACAAACAAACATCGTAAACAAATTAAGCTTATTTTCAATCCTGCGTCCGGAGCGGCAAAAAAAGCATCGCTGCAATTAATAGATATTATTAAAGAGTTGCAGGCATGGAGGTTTGTACCTGAACCGTTTTTGACCGAACCTGATACTGATTATGCCGGGGTAGTTGCTGATGCTATTGAGCAAGGTATTCGTATGTTGGTGGTCTGTGGAGGGGATGGCACTGTTTCAGCAGTTGCCAGGGCAATGCTGGGAACCAATACGGTACTTGGGATTATTCCTACGGGGACTCAGAACAATGTGGCACTAAGCCTAGGTATTCCATCCGATATTCGTTCATCCATAGCTTTACTAAGAACAGGAAAAAACGTTAAAATAGACATAGGAATGGTCACTTGCGGCGATAATACCATGCCTTTTTTAGAAGTCTGTTCAGTGGGGTTGTTTTCTGCTTTATTTCAATCAGGTGATGATATTCAGCATGGTGACATAACCAGAATCGGTGAATTCTTAACTACCCTTACTACGTCTAATCCCTCAAAAATAAGTCTTTTGCTAGATAATAAGCATGAAATTCAAGATGTGGGACATGCGGTGTTAGTATCTAACATGCCATATATAGGCCGTCAATTCAGGGTTGGAGTAGATGGTGCTTACAACGATGGTTTTTTAGATGTGATGTTTTGTGCAGATGTCCCAAAGCTTGATTTGATGGTGGGTTACATGTTAAAAAAATTAAAAAACCCAACAACAGAGATTTCACGTATTAAACAATATAAGGTGCGAAATCTGGTTATTGAAACACACCCCCCGATGCCTGTCATGATTGATGGTTCGGCATGTAAAGAGGGTACGGTCAGAATCGGGATACGCCGGCGTGCTTTAGCGGTGATGACAGGTGAAATAGCGGTTGATACCTCAGGAAAATCGGAGGGTAAAAATTGAAACATAAAGAAACTACAAAGACGGAAGAAGTCAAGCTACCTGCACTTCAAATTCACTGGATATGGAAAAAACTCATTGAATGGGTAAGCCGAGTTGATTATATTTATTGGGTTATACTGATTATAATTTCATTAGCTACGGCGTTTGTGCTCATACCTGATAATATACTGAATCGCTTTTGGCTGCAAATAAAAGCACAAAAAGTATTGGTTAGTCTTGTCCTAGTATTCAGCGCAGTAGCGCTATCACTTATTTGGAAAACGGGTCAGCGCATCGATGTATGGGCATTTATGTTTTTGAATACACGGGGAAACCGCCCCCGGTGGATTGACTGGACTATGCTTGGCGCAACGCAGATAGGACATGGTATCTTTGCTGTCATTATGGCAATTGTGTTTTACCTGAGGGTGGATCATTTATTGGCTTATGAAATTATACTGGGTACTCTGACTTTGTGGCTTGTTGTTGAACTCATGAAAATGCTTATACGTCGCAGAAGACCTTATATAAATCTTAAGGATATACGTATAGTTGGCGAAAGAGCCGGAGGGCATTCTTTTCCAAGTGGGCATACTAGTCAAGCCTTTTTTTTAGCAACCTTACTTTTCCAACACTTCAATGCAGGTCTTTTCGGAGGGCTTATTCTTTATTCTATTGCATTCTTAGTAGGTATAACACGCATTTATGTAGGAATGCACTATCCCAGGGATGTTATTGCCGGGTCAGTATTAGGCACCGCCTGGGGACTCCTGGGCGCCATAGTAAATAGCTATATCAGGCATTAATTATTTCAATCTTTGAATCGTATTCTAAGAATTATGCGAACTAAAATATGGTCAAATAGATAGCGGATGCAAAATCTCACTTCGAACGCCTCTAAGCACCCAATTCTAATAGATCAATTTCCCCGGCAAGTGATATGGCTAAGTCTTTGCTCCGCCATATCCGGCAAAGTGGTCTTTTACTCACGGGCTGCTCAATCTTTCTAATAAAGTTTTTCTGCGGTGGTTTTTCCTCAGAAGCTACCGGTTTATCTCATTGAGAAACCTTACATCCGCCACACTCAGTTAAACCGTGGAATGTGCAATATTTAACATTGATAGGAACTGCTGGCTATGTCAAGTGAGAAATGGCGCGGGATTGCGGGGCTGGAAGGCCGCTACACTGTTTTCTCTTAACCTTACTTTACAACAAAATATAAAATATTTTCTGGAAATAAAAAAAACGTCATTTAAAAAAAAAGAAGAACTTGTAAACCATTACTTAGAATGTTTTTCGTTAGTTGAACAGAGAAATAAACTTGTCTCTTCTTTGTCAAAAGGTATGCAACAAAAAACTGCATTAATCATCGCACTAGCGCAGGAGAGTGAATTCGTAGTATTAGATGAGCCGAACTTAGGACTTGATTTAGAAGCGTTAAGCATATTAAAAGATATACTTAGAAAAGAAGCAATAAAAAAGACAATCGTATTGACTACGCAAGACGTTAAATTGATTGAAGACGTATCTGATTATTTATCTGTGTTAAACAGAGGAACATTAGTGTATTCTGGTACTATGGACAATTTTAATTCATTATCAGAAAAAATAGTATGTTCATTTCACGTAGATAATGTACTAACCGAAGATATAAAATCAAAAATTAGTAGTATAAGTATCAATACAAAATATAAAGAAAAAGTGATTCATGGAAATTTTAAAAAGGAAACTATTGATACGATACTTAATATGTTGAAAGACGAAAACTATAGGGTTATAGATATTAAAACATATGGGGGATTTGAAAATAATCTGGATACAGCATTAAATGATAGGAGAAATAAAATAAATGTTTCAGCTAGTTAAAATAAGTGTTTTAAAGCAAGTATGGGAAATAAAAAACAACAGATTTAGATTATTGTTAGCTATCATCTTTCTCGCAGGTAAGTAGCATAATTGTAAATGAAGCAAAAATAGGCACCATAGAACAACTCATTGTTTCACCATATGGCATTAGAAGTATAATATTAGTTAGGCTTTTTTTGCAATCTGTAATTTCTCTTTTTTTTATTACTATAGTGTTACTAATTTCTAACAGTTTAACACAAAATATTCAGGTTTTTAGTATCACTACATTCATGGTGACTGTTATAGTTGGAATATTTAGTTTATATGGCATAGGTCTTATTTTAGCAAGCATATCGCTTTTGTCAAAGGAGATTAATTTGATAACAACTGTTAGTAAGATAGTCGTCCTGTATTTAATCATAAAGTTTGAGAGTAATCTGTTTATTCCATTTTCATATGCTAAAAATATAATTGCTGAATTAATTGTTAACAATAAGCCTTTATCAGATTATTCACTTTATTATTTGTCTATGTTTTTATTAAACTCAATTATTTTCTTCATAATTGGATTAACATGCTTTAACTTTCTTGAAAGGTTTGCTTTAAGAAAAGGTAAACTTGTTGGATACTAATTTAATACTGAGAGTTTTGATTGTGTTTCAAAAACGAATACGGAACCATATCGGCTAATTTGTATTAAAGAAAGATTGAGAGAAAATTTTACATAACTTTAAATATATACAAGTTTAGTGGCTGTAGTCTGCTACGATTTTAGCACTCTGGGACAACATCCTGTTTCTAGTCGCGGCGTAGTAGCTTGCTACCTATCAGATTTCGTCTACTTGGGCAAGCCTTGCATGGATGCTACTACTGTTTCCTTAAGTCACTATGGCTCCTTGAAAACTGTGTAGCGATCTTTATCGGAGCCATGTCACTTATAGGTGAAATGAATCTATTAAAGCTAGGTGCTTAGAGGAGTTCGAAGTGAGATTCTTGCAGCCGCCCCCTGTTTTGTAAAAACAGTTCGCATTATTCTTAAATGAAGAAATGACTAAGGCTCTTGATAATGCTAATAATATCTGACAAAATCGTATTATAGGGTGTTGACATTGACGTTACGTAAAGGTGTAACATCATTTGTGTAAGGAGTTGACACATATGGAGTACACAGTGCAAAAATTGGGAAGACTTGCGGGAATCAGCACTAGAACCCTTCGGTACTACGACGAAATTGGAATTCTTAAGCCGGCAAGGATCAATTCATCGGGATATCGGATATACGGCCAACAGGAAGTTGATCGCTTACAGCAAATCCTTTTTTATAGGGAATTGGGAGTGAGTTTGGAGAATATTAAAAATATTGTCTTGTCACCTTCTTTTGACGGTGTCGAAGCACTGAAGCAACACCATATTAAACTTCTGGAGAAAAAAGTGCAGTTGGAAGCATTAATAGTAAATGTGGAAAAAACAATTGCTATGTCAGAAGGGAGAATTAAAATGTCGGATAAAGAGAAATTTGAAGGCTTTAAACAAAAGCTGATTGATGAAAACGAAGAAAAATACGGCAAGGAGATAAGAGAAAAGTACGGCGAGGAGACAGTTGAAAAGTCAAATGCCTATTTCAAAAATATGAGCAGGGAGGACTTTGAAAAACTCGAAAGTCTTTCGACACAGATTCAGGAAACTTTGGCAGAGGCCTTTAAAACCGGCGATCCGTCAGGTCCGCTAGGACAAAAGGCTGCAGAGCTTCATAAACAATGGATAAGCATGTGCTGGGGGCATTACAGCAAGGAAGCACATGCAGGCCTTGCGCAGATGTATGTGGATGATGAAAGATTCACAGCATATTATGACAAGGAGCAACCCGGAACGGCTGTGTTTCTGAGGGATGCTATTCATATTTACACAGGAATGAAATAAGCAAGATTGCAGCAAAAATGCCAAGCTATGAATTAACTACTTGTAACACTTAATATATGCAAGCTTAGCGGATATACAATAATAGTTTTGCAGATGAGAGGAGAATTTTTTGAATAAAACTAAAGCTACCCGGATAGGAGTTTTAATAATCTTAATTATTTCCTGTATCATAATGTATTTCGTTGAAATGTCCGCTAGTGGATATTTAATAAAGTCCCTATGGAAAATAGGGGCTTTTGCTCTGATTCCTTTATTCTATTGTTGGTTTGATAAGCAAATATCAATAAAAGATTTTTTTAAAATTTGCTCAAAAAAACAAATTATTATCTCGCTGGCATTGGGTATAGCAGTATATGCCTTAATCTTCTGTGCTTACCTGATGATGGCGGGATTTATTGATTTAAAAAACATTGCAAATTTGCTTTCCGAAAATGTAAATATTAACGAAGACAATTTTTTGTTTGTTGCTCTTTATATTTCTTTTATAAATTCCCTTCTAGAAGAATTCTTTTTCCGTGGATTTGGGTTTCTGTTATTAAAAAAAATCTTTCATCCTATTGCAGCTTATGTAATAAGTGCTCTGACATTTTCACTTTACCATGTGGCAATTTTGGCAAATTGGTTTAGCCCATGGATGTTTATTCTTATTATATCAGGACTTTTCATTGCAGGACTATTCTTTAATTGGCTAAACGAGAAGAGTAATAATATCTATAATTCCTGGCTGGTTCATATGTTTGCTAACTTTAGCATCAATACAGTGGGATTTATAATGTTCGGCATCATATAAAAATATTGCGTAAATAAATGAGTTTTAGCAAATACTTATCAGTATAAAAAGAAGTCATGAATTTTTTTGTTATGTGCAACTATTTGTGTTATATTTGTATGATTGCTGCAAAAAACAGTGAAAATTAAAAAGAAAAGGATAAAAGATGGAAGTAATAAATTTTAAAGATTTAAAGCTCTCAGATGAAGTAGAAAGAGCATTAGATGACATGGGATTTGAAGAAGCAACGCCGATACAGATACAATCAATTCCGTACATTCTTGAGAACAGAGATGTGTTAGGTCAGGCTCAAACCGGAACCGGGAAGACCTGTGCATTCGGAATACCGGCAATTGAAAAAATAAACTTAGATCAAGATGATATTCAAGTGTTGGTGCTGTGTCCGACCCGGGAATTAGCCATACAATCCGCAAAAGAGCTAAAAAATGTAGCCAAGTATAAAAAGGAGGTTCGAATCCTGCCTATTTACGGCGGCCAGCCTATTGAGAGACAAATAGTGTCACTTAAGAAGCATCCTCAGATTATTATCGGCACTCCGGGCAGGGTTATGGACCACATAAGACGACATACAATAAAATTTACAAATCTCAAAATGATTATACTAGATGAAGCTGATGAAATGCTTAACATGGGCTTTCGAGAGGATATTGATACCATTTTAACAAAGGCACCTGAACAGATACAAACCATCTTGTTTTCAGCAACTATGTCCAGGGATATACTGGAGATAACCGGAAAATATCAGAAAGATCCTGTAAAAATCAAGATTACTCACAAGGTGCTAACTGTTCCGAGTGTTGAGCAGTATTCTTTAGAGGTGAATCCCAACAATAAGTTGGAGGTGCTTTCACGCCTTATTGATGTCAACAATATCAAACTAGGTTTGGTTTTTTGCAATACCAAAAGACAAGTAGACGAACTCGCATCAAGTTTGCAAGCAAGGGGATATTCAGCTGAAGCACTTCACGGAGATATGCGCCAGGAATCGCGCGATAAGGTGATGGCTCAATTTAGAAAAGGAAATATAGAAATTTTAATCGCGACCGATGTAGCGGCAAGAGGAATTGATGTTAATAATGTAGAGGCAGTGTTCAATTACGATTTACCTAACGATGAGGAATACTATGTGCATCGAATAGGAAGAACAGGACGTGCAGGTAAGACCGGTAAAGCATTCACCTTTGTTTCGGGCCGTGAAATCATTAAGTTGAAGGATATTCAAAGGTTCACGAAATCCAGCATAACACCCATAAAGCCTCCCTCTGTCATTGATTTTAAAGAAAGAAGGATGAGGGCAATAATGGATTTAACAAAACAAACCATTCTTGCCGGAAAGCATGTTGGCTACACCCGTTATATCGAAAAGATGATAGAGGACTTTAATATAGAATCAGAGGATAACAGCTTTGCATCGACCATTGACATTGCTGCGGCTTTATTAAAAGAATATTTAGAAAAAATAAATTCGACAAGTTTAAACATGAACAACATATCTGAGAAGCCGAATATAACAAAAGGCGGCTTTAGAGGAAAAAGGACGGACGTAAAGAAGCGAAGTAGGAACTATTATAAAAAGCACTAAGTAATGTTCCCACAGGTTGCAGCTAAGTTATTTGAGTCCCGCAGGTTAAAGGTACTAAAAACCAACGCTATAATCTGGTATAATATAATCATTGATTAATGAACATAAGATAATTTTTTTATTTGATATAAAAGGACGGATGAATTGTCTATGGATAACTCTCTTTACACATGTGATTCATGCCAGCACAAGCTTTGTGCCGGTCGAGTTTCAATTTTTACTTCATTGAACAGGGAAGAATTAACTAAAGTTGCGAAACTTATAGTACATAAAAAGTATAAAAAAGGCGAATTACTGCTTTATGAGGGTGAGGTCAGAAATGATCTTATTATAGTGAATAAAGGCCAGGTAAAAGCCTTTAAAAACTCTGCAGAAGGACGCGAGCAGATTCTCTATATTTTTTCTGAGGGAGATTTTTTCGGAGAAAAGAATTTATTGAGGGATCAGGCATCAAATTATGGAGTAGAAGCATTGGAAGAAACACATGTTTGTATTATACACAAGGATAAATTTCAAAAGTTGGTTCAAGAATACCCCTATATCGGGCTGAAAGTAATGGAGATTCTATGCCAAAGACTTGACCGCCTAGAAAATACTGTTGAAACAATGGGAACCCGCACTGTAGATGCGAGGGTAAGCTCCGTTTTGCTTGAATTTGCCGATAAATTCGGAAAACCAAGTACACAAGGTACAATAATAGACTTACCATTGAGCCGTGAAGGTATCGCAAATTATATAGGCCTTACTCGGGAAACCGTCAGCAGGAAGATGAGCTCAATGCAAGATGAGGGTATGATTGAAATGATAGGAAATAAAAAGATTCTGCTCCTAGATCGGCTTGCTCTGGAAAAATCAATAGGATAAGCATACATATTTGTCATATTTAATTGTAATGGTCGCTATCAAATTACTCACATATTAGTCCAAAAACATAACCTATTTATGATCTCCCACCTCTGGGGTACAATCTCAAACTGTAGACGTTGAATGGGACAGTTTTTATATCAAAGATAATGTTTGTATCAATTTTAGTGTATATAATAGAACCAATTTAAATTGTGAGTTTTGTCACAGATTCTGGATTCTTTTTACTGTACCTTATAATTAATACAATATTTATTGATTAAATATGCCAGAAAAAAGCCAAACTAGCTTTAGAAGCTGTCTGGTAATTGTAAAGGGTGATGTATGTGAATAAGGTCTTAGATATGCATAAATCAATATATGATTTGACAAAAGAATATCCGGAAATAGTTGAAATAATGAGGAGCTTGGGGTTTGAAAAAATAACAGACCCATTAATGATAAGTACAGCAGGAAGGTATATGACAATACCAAAAGGAGCTTCTATGAAAAAAATCAATTTGGACAGCATTATTAAAGAATTTGAAGCAAGAGGTTTCATAATTAAATACGGAGGTAATGATCATGAGTGAGATTATTAACAATCGAGAGCATCGCCAAAAGGTTTTAAAAGAGATTATTAAGGAGCTTCATAACGGAAAGACTGTAGATGATGTAAAATCACAATTTGCTGAATTGATTAAAGGAGTATCCACTACCGAAATAACCGAGATGGAAGGTGCGCTGATAGCCGAAGGAATGCCAGTGGAGGAGATTCAGCGGCTCTGTGATGTTCATGCGGCGGTATTCAAGGGCTCCATAGAAGAGATTCACAGGCCTCAAAAACCAGAAGAAATCCCTGGACACCCTGTTCATACTTTTATAAAGGAAAATAAAGCAATACAAGAGCTTATAGAGAATATCCAAACTGATATTGCGGCGTATAAAGCAGATGCATCAAAAAAGAATCTTAAGAAAATTTCAAACAACTTTGAGATGCTGTGGGAAATAGATAAGCATTATTTGAGAAAAGAAAACCTCCTATTCCCCTATTTGGAGAAATACGGGATAACTGCTCCGCCGAAGGTTATGTGGGGTGTAGATGATGAGATCCGCGGAGAAATAAAGGAAGTTGTTAATGGTTTTAAGTCCTCTATAAATAATGATAAAGAACAGCTGATTAAAAAGGCCGAAGATGCTTTAAACCGTGTAAGTGAGATGATTTATAAAGAAGAAAATATTCTGTTTCCTATGTCTCTGGATACATTAACGGAAGACGAATGGGTCAGAATCCAAAAAGAAAGCAAGGAATTTGGCTATACACTTTATAAACCTAAGGATAAATGGAAGCCTGTTAAGGTGGATGTGGAAGGAAAGATACTGGATCAAGGGGAGGAGCCCTCAAATAACGGCTATATTGAATTTGATGCCGGATTTTTGACCCCCGAAGAAATCAATGCAATATTGAACACAGTTCCTTTTGACATGACATTTGTCGATAAAGATGGAGCCGTCAAATATTTCACTATGGGCAAGGATAAAATTTTTGCTCGCCCCAAGTCGGTTATCGGCAGACAAGTTAGTAATTGTCACCCTCCTGCCAGTGTACATGTGGTGGAAAAAATTGTGGAAGACTTTATGTCTGGTAAAAAAGACCATGAAGATTTTTGGATTCGCATGGGTCCAAGATATGCGTTTATTAGATATTATGCGGTAAGAAATGCTAAAGGGGAATACTTGGGCACTCTGGAAGTGACGCAGGATATCGCCCCTATACAAGACATTACAGGCGAAAAGAGACTAGCGACTGATTAAAATATTTAAAAAGGGCCTATGAGTTCATTAAAGTGATATTCATAAGGCCCTATTGCTAAAAAGAGAGTTCTCTCGTATTGTTTATCAGGTTCTGGATCTTGTCGTACGTCTACCGAAAATAAGGCTGACTACAAAGAGAGCAATAAATATATAGAAGAGAATTTTTGCAATGCCGAATGCCATATTTGCTATTAGACCGAAACCAAATAAGCCTGCTATAAGTGCTAGTACAAAAAAAGTTATTGCCCATTTGATCATATAGAATCCTCCTAAAAAAATAAAAATATCTGTTTAGATTTTATGTATTTTCAAAGATTCTTATTCTGTTTTCGATAATAGGCATCATTTTTCAATTTTTTTTGAACATTATGTTTTTAATGTAACAATAATGGGTAAAGGTAAGCGGAGTATTTTGGATTATTTCTGATAACTTTGAAGACTAATTAATATTGCACTGTTAATTCAATTATTATATAATTATGACCATGTACTAATATGACCATGTAATAATTAATTAGTTAACCTTTTGACAATTAGTATATTGAACAAGAATTTTCAATCATCTACGAGGTGGAAAAATGACAACTTTTGAAAAAGTGAATGATCTTCACATGAGAAAAGAACGCCTGAAACAAGGCGGAGGAGAAAAAAAGGTCGCAAAGCAACATGATGCGGGAAAGAACACCGCACGCGAGAGGCTGAACTTGCTATTTGATGCAGGCAGCTTTGTGGAAATCGATGCTTTTGTTGAAGCAAGGGGTATCGATTTTGATATGCAGAATAAAAAAATCGCTGGGGATGGCGTAGTTACAGGTTATGGTACTATAGGTGGACGGCTTGTATTTGTATCTTCACAAGACTTTACGGTAATTGGCGGCTCCCTTGGTGAAATGCATGCAAAGAAAATAACAAAAGCTATGGATATGGCCATGAAAATGGGCGCACCTTTTGTTAGTATAAATGATTCAGGCGGGGCCCGAATTGAAGAAGGAATCGATGCTTTAGGCGGCTTCGGCGATATCTTTTACAGAAATACACTTGCTTCAGGTGTAATTCCTCAAATCTCTGTAATAATGGGGCCATGTGCTGGCGGAGCGGTATATTCCCCGGCAATAACCGATTTTGTGTTCATGGTAGATAAAACAAGCCATATGTTCATTACCGGACCGCAGGTTATTAAAGCTGTAACCGGTGAAGATGTAACATTTGATACTCTTGGTGGCGCCAATACCCATAACGTAGTCAGCGGTGTTGCACATTTTGAATGTCAAGATGAAGAAAACTGCTTTGAGCAAATTAAAAAGCTTATTTCTTATCTTCCCGATAATAATTTAAGTGACCCAGATGAAATTCTGTCGCAGGACGATATAAACAGACTGGATGCAGATCTTAACACTATTATTCCTGACGATCCCAATAAACCATATAATATGTTGGATATAATTACAAAAGTAACAGATAATGCTGAGTTCTTTGAGATTCATAAAGGTTTTGCAAAGAATATTCTGGTAGGATTTTCGCATATCGCCGGAAAAGCAGTGGGAATTGTAGCTAATCAGCCAAATGTAGCCGCAGGAGCTTTGGATGTGGATGCTTCCGATAAAGCTGCCAGATTCATACGTTTCTGTGATTCCTTTAATATTCCTCTTGTTACCTTTACTGATGTTCCCGGATATCTTCCCGGTGTTAAGCAAGAGCACAACGGAATAATCCGTCATGGAGCTAAGTTGTTGTATGCTTTCTCAGAAGCTACTGTACCCAAAATTAATGTAATTGTACGAAAAGCATACGGCGGAGCTTATATAGCAATGAATAGCAAGCATTTAGGGGCTGATATGGTTATGGCTTGGCCTACGGCTGAAATAGCTGTTATGGGTCCTGACGGAGCAGCCAATATTATATTCAAGAAGGAAATTGGGGAATCTCAGGATCCTATCGAGTTCAGAAAGCAGAAGATTCAGGAGTACCGTGAAAAGTTCTCAAATCCGTATATTGCTGCTTCCAGAGGATATATTGATGATGTTATTGAACCAGCCACTACCCGTCAGCGTATTGCAAGTGCTTTAGATATGCTGGCTTCAAAACGTGAAACCAGACCTTCAAAGAAACATGGTAATATACCGCTATAAAGAGTTTACAGATGTTCCACACCCTTCAGGTTGCGGGATTTCAGTAACAGGTAAGTCATTATAATAAGATAATTCAGTTAAAGCGATGGAGGATTATGAATATGAGAAAGTTTGTTGTTAATGTTAATGGAAATAGTTATGAAGTTGAAGTAGAAGAAGTAGGCGGAGCACCTGCAAGTGCACCTTCTGCCGTAAGACCTGTCCAGACAGCTGCTGCACCTGTAGCTGCTGCAACACCCGCCCCTGCCGCACCCGCCGCCGCACCTGCGCCCGCCCCTGCAGCTCCAGTATCAACCGGAGCCGAAGGTGCAATTAAAATTACAGCTCCTATGCCTGGCACAATTCTTGATATTAAGGTAAAGCCTGGTGACAAAGTTAACAAAGGAACCTTAGTAATTATTTTGGAAGCCATGAAGATGGAAAACGAAATACTTGCCCCTCAAGATGCCACTGTTGCTTCAGTTAATGTAACAAAAGGGCAACAGGTTAACAGCGGCGATGTTATGTTGACATTGAATTAATTAAGATGGAGGGCTTTTTAAGCTATGGGTATAAAGATTACAGATACTAGCTTGAGAGACGCGCATCAGTCCCTCATAGCTACAAGAATGACAACTGATGATATACTCCCTATTGTAGAATTGATGGATAAGGTTGGTTATCAATCTTTAGAATGCTGGGGAGGCGCTACATTTGATGCCAGCGTAAGATTTCTCAATGAGGACCCTTGGGAGAGACTCAGAAAAATCAGAGCTAAAGCAAAGAATACCAAATTGCAAATGCTTTTAAGAGCGCAGAATTTGCTGGGATATAAACACTATGCAGATGATGTGGTTGATTATTTTGTTAAGAAGGCTATTGCCAACGGTATGGATATTATCCGTATTTTTGATGCGTTAAATGATCCAAGAAACATGGAAAGAGCAATGAAGGCTTGTAAAAAAGAGGGCGGGCACGCACAAGCAGCGTTTTCATATACCGTCAGCCCCTTCCACAGTCTTGAACAGTTTGTAAAGGATGCAAAAACCTTCGTTGATATGGGTGCTGACTCAATTTGCATTAAGGATATGGCAGGACTTTTAGTTCCTTACCAATCTTATGAGCTAGTGAAAGCACTAAAAGAGAATGTTAAGGTTCCTATTCAGCTGCATACCCACTATACCAGCGGCGTTGGCTCCATGACATATCTAAAGGCCATTGAAGCAGGTGTTGACGTAGTGGACTGCGCTATGTCTCCTTTAGCTATGGGAGCATCCCAGCCCCCTGAAGAGCCATTAGTTGCAACACTTCAGGGAACCCCCTATGACACGGGATATGACCTTAATCTCTTAAGTGAAATAGCTTCTTACTTTGAAGTGCTTCGTGAGAAATACCTCGCAAGTGGCCTTCTTAATACAAAGGTTATGGGCGTAGATGTTAATGCCCTTATATACCAGGTTCCCGGTGGAATGCTATCCAACCTTGTCTCACAGCTTAAGCAGGCAGGAAAAGAGGATCAACTCCTTGCGGTCCTGCAGGAAGTACCAAAGGTTAGAGAAGATTTAGGTTATCCTCCACTAGTTACACCTACCAGCCAGATTGTTGGAACACAGGCTGTTATGAATGTAATAATGGGCGAACGCTATAAGATGATACCTAAGGAAACTAAAGGTGTAGTCAAGGGAGAATACGGGAAAACACCTGCTCCGATTAAAGAAGAGATGGTTAAAAAAATCATTGGTGATGAAGAGCGTATAACCTGCAGACCTGCTGATTTGATCCCTAACGAACTGGATAAAATCAGAGAGGAAGCAGCAGAGTACATTGAACAGGATGAGGACGTTTTGACCTACGCCATGTTCCCACAGGTTGCCAAGAAATTCTTTGAATATCGTAAGGCGCAGAAGTATAAGATTGACCCAGATATGGTTGACTATGAAAACAGAGTCCACCCTCTTGGCTAATAATACAAGACACAAGTGGACCATTTATTAGACATTATAGAATTGGACGGGAATTCCCCGTCCATTTTATATGGTAATATTTCATAACCAAGTTTAGATGCCTGAACCCTATCTATATCAAACTGTAAACAGGAGTGAAAGAATATGAAGCCAATTAAACTGATACCCGTATTTAAAGATTATTTGTGGGGAGGAAACCTGCTAAAAACCAAATATAATAAAAAATCTGATAAAGAAATAATAGCCGAATCATGGGAGCTTTCCTGCCATGAAGATGGAAAATCTGTGATAGCTAATGGGGATTATGCAGGCAAAACTCTGGCAGAATTCATTAATATAGAAGGACAGGAAGTTTTGGGAAGCCGCGGTAAAAGGTTTAAAGGCTTTCCTATAATGATAAAACTAATAGACGCTAAAAATGATCTTTCAATCCAAGTCCATCCTGATGATGCTTATGCCAAACAGTTTGAGGAGGGATTTGGGAAAACCGAGATGTGGTATGTACTTGAATGTGAAAAGGATTCCTCTTTAATATATGGCTTTAAACGCCCTGTCAGCAAAGAAGAATTTACTTTGCGCATTAAGGACAACACTTTACTCGACGTTCTCAATAAAGTTCCGGTAAAAAAGGGGGACGTATTCTTTATCGAAGCGGGAACCTTGCATGCAATAGGTAAAGGCATTGTTCTTGCTGAAGTTCAGCAGAATTCAAATCTTACATACCGGATATATGATTATGGCAGATTGGGTGCTGACAACAAGCCTCGCGAGTTGCACATAGATAAAGCAATAGAGGTAACAAATCTGAATCCTTCTGAAAGACAGCCCGGAGCAATGGGACAGCCAGAGAATAAAGAAGGGTGTATAAAAACTTTACTTGCCGAATGTGATTATTTCCAAACCGAAATTATTGAGGTTCAATCCAAGGCATTATTTAATGTAAATGAAGAATCTTTTGTTTCTATTATATGTCTAGAGGGTGAAACCGCTGTTGTTTCCGGAGATGAAACGGTGGTTGTTCAAAAAGGGGATAGTCTTTTTCTTCCAGCGGGAATGGGCGAATATTCAGTCATTAAACCGTGCAAACTTTTGGTCACAAGAATTTAAACATTAGAGTTCTGTGAATAGTATTCTGAGCGAATAATCATTGATTTCTTTCTGGTAACTAAGCGATTTTACCGTTTTATCATAGACAAATAATGAGTCTTTACAAGAGGAGAAATAGAAAATAGGAAAAGATTTGCATAAAACATTAAAATTCTATGCAAAATCATTGGAAACATGATACAATAATGTAGAAAAAAACGTGGAGATATATAAGCGGTGAGGAGATGTAACCATGGCAAAGATTACGTTTGATTACAAAAAGGCTTTAGGTTTTATAAATGAGAATGAAGTCAATTATTTAAAAGATCAGGTAGAAAGCGCCCATAAGATGATTCATGATAAATCCGGACCTGGAAATGATTTTTTGGGTTGGGTAGAACTTCCTAATGATTATGATAAGGATGAGTTCGCACGTATTATTAAAGCTGCACAAAGAATAAGAGAAAACTCTGATGTACTGATAGTTATAGGTATTGGTGGTTCTTACTTAGGCGCTAGAGCGGCTATTGAATCACTAAATCATTCTTTTTACAATATGCTTCCCAAGGATAAGCGAAATGGGCCTGAGATTTACTTTGCAGGTAACAATATTAGCCCAACATATCTTGCTGAGCTGATGGAACTGATTGAGGGAAAAGAAATATCTGTTAACGTAATTTCTAAGTCGGGAACTACCACCGAGCCTGCAATTGCCTTTAGAATCTTTAAGGATTACATGGAGAAAAAATACGGTAAAAATGATGCTAAGAACCGTATTTACGCTACTACTGACAAGGCTAGAGGAGCGCTTAAGACGCTGGCTGATAATGAAGGCTATGAGTCATTTGTTATACCTGATAATGTTGGTGGACGTTATTCAGTTCTAACAGCAGTTGGTCTATTGCCTATTGCAGTAGCGGGAATTGATATTACAGATATGATGAAGGGTGCGCAGGATGCATGCAATGAGTATAAAAAGCCTTATGATGAAAATGATTGCTATAAGTATGCTGCAGTAAGAAATGCCCTTTATAGAAAAGGCAAAACTACAGAGATACTAGTTAATTATGAGCCATCCCTGCACTATATAAATGAGTGGTGGAAGCAACTCTACGGCGAGAGCGAAGGAAAGGACCAGAAAGGCATATTCCCAGCCAGCGTGGATTTTTCAACGGATCTTCATTCAATGGGCCAATATATCCAAGATGGCTTACGGAATATATTTGAGACGGTAATCAATGTAGAAAAGAGTAGAAAAAATATCCAAATGATTTCCGCAGAAGGAGATTTGGATAAACTCAATTATCTAGCCGGTAAAGAAATGGATTTTGTAAATAAAATGGCTATGCAAGGAACCGTTTTAGCTCATAATGATGGCGGTGTTCCCAATCTTATAATAAATATACCTGAGATGAGTGCTTACTGGTTTGGCTATATGGTTTATTTCTTTGAAAAAGCCTGCGGAATCAGCGGATACTTACTTGGGGTTAACCCCTTTGATCAACCGGGTGTTGAAGCATATAAAAAGAATATGTTTGCCCTACTTGGCAAACCCGGATTTGAAAAAGAAAGAGAAGAGCTTTTAAAGCGCATATAAAACATCTTGATTAAAAACAAGCATTGTGCTACAATGATAAGCGCTGTATAAATGGAGGTTTTTTAATATGGGAATGAGTGTTTGGGCAATTATTGTTAATATTATTTATTTGCTTATCTGTTTAGTGATTATTGCAGTTGTGCTTTTGCAAGCTGGTCGTTCTGCCGGAATGAGCGGTTCTATCGCTGGTGGCGCAGAAACGTTTTTTGGTAAAAACAAAGGCCGTGCTTATGATCAAATACTTAGCAAGTACACAGGTTGGATTGCAGTTTTATTTGTTATTGTATCTGTAGTTCTTGTATTCTTACTGTAATATATGTAGAATAATAAACATAAGGCTATACATGTGGACAAGCATGTATAGCCTTTTAGCATCTTCATAAGGGTATCTAAGTTTTATATCATAGGGGAGAGGTATATGCCTGAATTTAGATTAAGATCTGATTATAAACCAAAGGGAGATCAGCCTAAGGCCATTGAAGCCCTTGCAAAACTTATCAATGAAGGGAGCAAACACCAGACATTACTGGGTGTAACAGGCTCAGGAAAAACCTATACCATTGCAAATGTAATAGAGAAGGTTCAGAAGCCGACCCTTGTTATTGCTCACAATAAAACTTTGGCTGCCCAGCTTTGTAACGAGTTTACCGAATTTTTCCCCGATAATGCTGTTGAATATTTCGTAAGCTATTATGATTACTTTCAGCCTGAGGCTTACATTCCTTCCACTGATACTTACATTGAAAAGGATTCATCCATCAATGAAGAAATAGATAAATTACGACATTCAGCTACTGCTTCCCTTTTTGAGAGAAGAGATGTAATCATTGTGGCCAGCGTATCCTGCATTTATGGACTAGGCGATCCGGAGGATTACACGGATTTAATGATTTCTTTGCGTCCCGGCATGATTAGAGACAGGGATGAGGTAATTCGAAAGCTAGTTGAAATTCAGTATACTCGGAATCAATTCGATTTTAAACGAGGTACTTTTCGTGTTATGGGTGATGTATTGGATATATTTCCACCATCATCCTCAAACACGGCTTTGAGAGTTGAGTTCTTTGGCGATGAGGTTGAAAGAATAACTGAGATTGATGTACTAACTGGTGAAATAAAAGGGATAAGGTCACATATTGCAGTTTTTCCGGCTTCTCACTATGCAACGGGGCGTGAAAAAATGAACAGGGCTATTAAAACTATAGAAGCAGAGCTCGAGGATCAGCTCCAATACTTCAAAGAAAAGGACAAGCTGTTGGAAGCCCAGAGAATTGAACAGCGGACAAGATACGATATAGAGATGATGCAAGAAATAGGTTTCTGCCAAGGCATAGAAAACTATTCCCGCCATATCAGCGGACGGAAGCCGGGAAGCGCACCGTTTACTTTAATTGATTATTTCCCAAAAGATTTTCTTCTGGTAATAGATGAATCACATGTCACCGTGCCGCAAATCGGGGCTATGTACCACGGAGATCGCTCTAGAAAAGAGTCGCTTGTAGAATACGGTTTCAGATTACCATCAGCTTTCGATAATCGGCCATTGACTTTTGACGAGTTTAAACAAAGAGTGAATCAAGTAATATACGTTAGTGCAACTCCTGCGGATTATGAAAAAAACTTATCCACAAAGATTGTAGAACAGATTATAAGACCAACAGGGCTTGTTGATCCGGTAATTACAGTAAAACCCGTTAAGGGGCAAATTGACGATTTACTTTATGAAATTGGGGAAACAACTAAAAAAGGTTTCAGGACTCTGGTTACCACATTAACTAAAAAGATGGCCGAGGATTTGACAAAGTATTTGGACGATATGGGAGTGAGGGTTAAGTATCTTCATTCAGATATTGAAACCCTTGAACGTATACAAATAATAAGGGATTTACGCTTAGGTGAATTTGATGTGCTAGTAGGAATAAATCTATTGCGAGAAGGGTTAGATTTGCCGGAAGTGGCTTTGATTGCTATATTGGATGCTGATAAACAAGGCTTTTTGAGATCTGAAACATCTTTGATACAAACTATTGGTAGAGCTGCTAGAAACGTAGAGGGCAGAGTAATTATGTATGCAGATAGCATTACAACTGCAATGGATAGCGCTATAAGAGAAACCAACCGTCGTCGCAAAATTCAGGAGGACTACAATTCAGAACATAATATTACACCCCAGACAATTCAAAAGGCTGTGCATAATCTAATTGAAGCTACAAAAACCGCTGAAGATACCGAGACGTATAAGAAAGCCAGAAAGACAGGGGCTGAAAATCTAGATAAAAATACTATAAATGATTTAATTGACAGCCTTACAAAGGATATGAAAAAAGCTGCGAGGGAGCTTGAGTTTGAACATGCGGCTGTATTGAGAGACCAGATAGAGGATTTAAAACGGGCATTGAACTCGTAAACAATCGAAATTCAGCTATCTGTGCTTCGCTTAAATCGCAGCAGCTATGTCGCTTAGTTACGTTAAGGAGAAAAAATATGAGTCTATTGCCCGCCAATGTTCATCAGTCATGGAAGGATTTTTTATCATCTGATATTTTAAATATGCTAGAGTATATAGAGAACCAATTAGTAGAAGACTTTTCACCAGATAGGCAAAAAGTGCTTCGCTTTCTTGAGACCGATCAAAGGTCACTAAAAATAGTTATTCTGGGGCAAGATCCTTATCCGGAAAAAGGAAAAGCAACCGGCCGCGCTTTTGAAGTCGGCGGCTTAAACACATGGAATGAACCCTTCCGGCAGGTTTCTCTCAAAAATATTGTGAGATTGATTTACAAGGCTCAAAAAGGAATAGAAGTTTACGATGATATTCCGAAATTTTCATTTATTTTGGACGAGATAAAAGAGGGTAAGTTTAAAATAGCAAATCCGCCAGAACTGTTTGAAAACTTGGAAAAACAGGGCGTACTATTTCTTAATACATATTTTACCGTTTACCCCGGTAAACCTTTAAGTCATACGGAAATTTGGCGTTCCTTTACTGAAAACCTGTTATTGTGGTTATCAAATCAAAATCCCCAGCTTATTTGGTTTCTTTGGGGCAAAAATGCTCAGGCGTTTAAATCAGCAATATCAAATGGTAAATTTTACGAATCACGTCACCCGATGATGTGTTCAAAAATGTATCAGCATGACTTTTTAAAGAGTGATTGCATAATTGACACCCAAACAATTGTGAATTGGTTAGGCAGCTGAAATGCCTTTTTTATCCTGTGAATGACACAATAAGGATTTTTTATAAAGCATAAGAGTTTCATATGCAGGTTAACTTATGATTGTAACATTGCATGTGGAGCGTGATTTATTTGTTTAAAAAAATTCTTAGACCAAAATTTTTAATACTTATTTTAGTCCTTGTGGCTCTTGTTTCGTATACCATTACTCTATTTGTCCTCCCCGGTAGTATCACCCTTTTAGCAGGAGAGGATTATAAAATATCTTTTAAATCCCCCTTATTTTTACAGATTCATTCTGATAGTAAAATTCTGCGAGTCAGCGACAGTAAGGACACTTCTATATCTGCGTTTGAAAAGCCGTATAGCCTTTTAGCCACAGAGGAAGGCAAAGCCGAACTAAGGCTTAGTATGCTGGGTTTTATTCCTTTAAAGACAGTGGAAGTAAGGTCCATAGAGAGCCAAAGAGTTCTGGCAAGTGGTGCGCCAATAGGCATCAAGTTAAAAACCAACGGAGTTATTATTATAAATATTTCCGGTGTTATCTTGGATGACGGAACGAAGGTTGATCCTGCCGAGACAGCAGGTTTACTTACTGGAGATGTACTTATTAAGGCCGGAAACAAGGACTTAAAAAGCATATCTGATTTGACCGGCGTTATAAAGAGTTCCGATGGGAAACCCTTGGACATAGTCTATAAAAGAGAAGATACCGAGTATAAAACCACCATAACACCTGTTAAATCTAGTGAAGACGGTGAATATAGGGTAGGTGTATGGGTAAGAGATAGTTCAGCAGGTATAGGAACCCTCACCTTCATCAATCCTGTAAATAATGTGTATGGTGCTTTAGGGCATGGAATAAACGACATAGATACAGGTTCCCTTTTGCGGGTAGGATCAGGGACTTTGATGGAATCTAATATAAAAGGGATCAAAAAAGGAGTAAAAGGTGCCCCGGGAGAGCTTGAAGGCGACTTTTTCAACGGCTCTGATGTAGTTGGCGACATTAAATTAAACAGTGAGTTTGGCATCTTTGGAAAAATAAATAAGGAAACAAAAAAGAATAAGTTAGGTAGACTATATAATATTGGTTCCCATAGCGCTGTAAAGCTTGGAAAAGCAACCATTTTAACTTGTATAAATGGTAACCAGGTTGAGGAATATGAGATTGAGATACAGCGGATAGCAAAGAGTGATTTAAACAGTCCTAAAAATATGGTTGTTCGGATTACGGATCAAAGACTTTTAAGTAGTACCGGAGGCATTGTTCAAGGTATGAGCGGAAGCCCTATTATTCAGGACGGCCGCTTAATAGGTGCAGTTACTCATGTTTTCATAAATGAACCTACCCGCGGATATGGAGTTTTTATTGAATCAATGCTGGAAAAATCGAAAAGTGTTGACAAGAAAAATTAGCATCAAGTGCGGTATAGTGGTGGATTATAAGATGTAAAAATAATGAATAATGAATAATGAATAATGAATAAGATGGCAGCAATAATAAGCATCTGTTATAATCAATATGTATATAGTATTTAAGGAGGGTCCTCGTGGGATCAATGCTTGATGACAGATGTATTGAAACGGCAATATTAAGCAAAAAACCATTTGTGAGTATTCCTGCATTACAAGATTTCCCCGAATTAGTTCACGGGTTTACTACGCGTTTTGGGGGAGTCAGTGGCGGTGATTTTGCTACTTTAAATCTTAACTTCAACCGTCCTGATCCCGAAAGTAATGTTAAAGAGAATTATGAAATTTTAAGCAATGAGTTGGGAGTGCCATTGAAAAATATGGTTCTCTCACATCAGGTACATGATAAAAAGATTCTTAAAGTTAGTGAAGAACATAAAGGGATGGGAATTGTTAGAGATAGAAGTTATAAAGACATTGACGGTTTGGTGACACAAGAAACCGGTCTATTGCTTGTAACCTATTATGCAGATTGCGTACCTGTTTATTTTTATGATCCGATAAAAAAGGTTATAGGGCTTTCGCATTCCGGCTGGAGAGGTACCCTCATAAATATAGGAGCGGAGACATTAAGTGTTATGAAGGATTCCTATGGGTGCTCTCCGGAGGATATTTTTGTAGCATTTGGGCCGCACATCAAACCCTGCTGCTTTGAGGTTGACAGCGATGTGAAAGAGGCTTTCCTTACGGCCTATATTTGGGCAGGAGATTATTGCACACAAAGGGAAAACAAGTGGATAATAGATTTGGAGGGCATTATTACACAAAACTTAATAATACAGGGCGTTTCTAAAGAAAAAATATCAGGTTGCCAGGTTTGTACAAAATGTAATAGTAATGTTTTCTTTTCACATCGCGGCTCTCATAATCAAACAGGAACCGGTGCAGCCTTTCTAATGATAAGAGGTTAAAAAATGAGAAAGATACATAGGTTTTACATAGTTTTTTTAATGCTTACACTAATTTTTGGAGGATGCGGTCAGCAACTTCAAAATGCTCAAAACAAACCAACTACAGGAATTAATGATGGAGCGGTTAAGGTTATATATGAAGATGAGGGACCTTCCCAAGGGGGAATTTTGAACCTGTTTATGGTAAAACCTAAAACCCTTAATCCATTGACTACACAGGATTTATACGTAAGGCAGCTTTCATCATTCGTGTTCGATAGTCTGTTTTATGAAGACGAATCCGAATCAGTAAAGAAAGGTCTTGTGGATAGTTATAATTTTAGTCAGGATGGATTAATTCTTGATATAGAATTAAAAGATAATATTTTATTTCATGACGGTAAAAAACTTTGCTCTGATGATGTGGCCTTTACCATAGAAACTATACAGAATGTTGATAAAAAATCCTCATATTATGATAATGTAGCCAATATCCAAAGCATAAAATCTTTAACAAGATTAAGCTTCAGACTTATCCTAAATACCCCCGATACTGGTTTTATCAGAAGACTTACTTTTCCCATAGTACCAAAGCATATCTTTAAAGATTGGCCGATAGATGGTCACAAGGATTCTTTAAAGTTAATTGGTACTGGCCCGTTTAAATTTGATTCCTATAATGAGGATTCAATAAAACTTTTGCGAAATGACAATTGGTGGTTTTTACAGGATGAGGACGGCCTTTCGCACCCAATATGGCTTGACGGAATAACCTTTAAGCTCTATTCAGATCGATCTGAAATGATGCAGGCTTTTCAACGGCAACAAATTGATATTGCCTGGTTGGATGATGGCGATTTGGGGAGCTATTCCAAGAGAGCCGATATATTTTTCAATAAATATGTCAGCAATACATTGGAGTTTTTAGTCATTTCTCCTGAGGGGACATCTGGTTCTCCGATGAAACATGAGAGTTTCAGAGCGGCCATAATAAGGTATTTAAGCTGGTATGAACATGAAAATCCTATAAACAGAGGGGAATCTGTGATTGATTTTAATGAAAACCAATATGAAGGCAAAATCAATCAAAATACGACTATTAATGCCTTGATTGATTCAGGTTATTTCTATGATTACAATAAAGAATACCTCTATACATATAAAAATAATGTTAAAACTCCTGTACATCTTTCATTAATATATAATGAACTGAATATGGATCGGGAGTATACCGGGCAATGGGTAACAGATGCATTAGCTGAAATAGGCATAAAGCTAGATGTGAAAACCGCTGAAACTAGAGAGCTACAAAAACAAATTGACAGCGGTAAATTTGATATGATGCTATTGGGCTGCAGGGTTCCCTATTATGCTGATAAAAATGAAATACTGGAATATACAAAGAAAATCCTTAATATAAGCCATGCAAATGAAGTAATTCTTCCTCTATATAGGAAATATGGTGCTGTGCTTTATCACAATTACATAAGAGGTGAAAGAAATCCGCTCTGGAAGAATATTTATAACGGTTGGCAGAAATGGTACCTTGTGCATCCAAATCAGTAATACAGAAAAACAACACTTAATGTAAAGCCATTATATACCGATTGTTATATATAGATCATATTGGTATAAAGAGGATAAGATGATTGTTAATGAAGGTCAAAACATAGTTTTTAAAGAACTTGAGAAGAAAGATATGGAGATTTTGGAAAGATGGTATGGCATGTCTGATTGCTTTGGTTATGCTACCGGCTTCAAGAATTTTTCGGATATTAGAAAAAAGCTAAAGCAACCAATAATACCTTCTTCACTAAGTTTTATGATATATAACGGGTTGATTGAAAAGCCCATAGGTTTTATATATGGGTACATAAAAAATTTGGATATGACTGTTGTGTTATGGATTAACATTTTTATAATTGATCCGGCCTTTCAAAACAGAGGCTTTGGCACCAACGCAATCAATAAGTTGCTAGACATGGTACATGAAGAATATGGCGCCATTACATGCATTGTTTCAGTCTCACAAAGAAATGAGAAAGGTCTTTCGTTTTGGAGAAAAGTAGGCTTTTCACATGACCCGGATCTAGAACAATCATTACATCAATTTGGAACATCTCAGGTAGCTATTATGAAAAGAATATTAAAATAGTAGTATGGTGTTTGTATGAAAAGACCTTTGGTTGTATCAGCCATAGCTCTTATTTGGGGTATTATACTTGCTGATGTAAATAAATATAAAATATGGGGAATAATATCTCTTGTGCTAAGTCTGTTAACATTTTTTCTTATATATCGTCCGCTGAAAGAAAAAACCTCGCAGTTTGTTTTGCTTGCAATACCGCTTCTTTTCACTGGTTTTGTTTTACACAACATAAACAAGAATTACTATGATAATTCATGTAAGGAGTGGGAAGGTAAAAGCGTTTCTGTTGAAGGCACATTGTTCAACGAACCGGAATTTGACGATGGGAAAACTCGGTTCGTATTAATTGTCAGTTCCATTGATGGTAAGCCTATTTCCAACAATAGAAATCTCAAGTTACAAGTAAGCATTTATGGGGATGACACAATTCCTGAGCTTAAATATGGTTCTATTGTAAAAATAATGGGTGAGATTAAAATTCCTCAAGGAAGGCGAAATTTCGGAGGGTTTAATACAAGAAAATTTTTAGGCGCACGAGGAGTTTCGGGAACAATGGGTGTACCTTTAAAAGCCCTGACTATTATGGAAGGTAACAAAGCTTCATGGCTGAAAAATATCGGCTACAGGTTCCGTCACAATATTATAAGTACTCTGGATAAATGCATGTCTGCTAAAGAGTCTTCGGTTTTAGCGGGAATGCTAATAGGATATACCGCAGAAATGCCTGAAGAGATGGAAGAGGATTTCAGAAGAGCAGGACTTTCACATGTTATGGCGGTATCGGGAGCAAACATAGCTTTTCTATTGGCTCCACTTCTTTGGCTGTTAAAAAAAGCAGGTTTTAATCCCCGTTGGTCTTCGGCATTAGCGTTCCCAAGTATGTTACTTTATGTGTTTGCTACAGGAATGGAAGCATCAGTTATCAGGGCTGCTATTATGGCAGGAGTTACACTGACGGGTATGCTTCTGTGGCGTAAAGCTGATATTTATTGTTCGCTTGCAGTATCAGCAATAATTGTTTTAATAAATAACACCTTTATGCTGTATGATCTAGGTTTTTTATTGTCATTTTCGGCCACTTTGTCACTAGTCATCTTTTATAAACCCATCTTTTGCAGGCTCTCAGTGAAAATACCAAAAATAATAAGAGACACATTAGCCGGGACCATTGCCGCCCAATTAGGGGTTTTAGCCATAATTGCATATTGTTTTAACACATTCTCGGTTATTTCTGTATTTACAAACCTGCTTATAGTGCCATTAACGGGAATTATTACTCTTTTGGGAGCGATTTTAGTCATTATAGGGAATATCATTCTTCCTATCGGTAAGTTACTTGGAGTAATGGTTGTATTAGTGGTAGATATTATGCTCTTTGTCACAGAGAAAATGGCGGCAATACCATGGGCAGAGCTAAATATAGCAACCCCAAGCATCATTTTGGTAATGATATATTATTTGATTTTGTTTTATCTTAGGTACGGACATCCTAGGCTTGAGAAGGAAGTAGCTAAGCCTGTTTTTGCTACGATACTTGTTTTTTGCGGAGCCTTAATTCTTATTATCAGCATTCCGGCCAAATCTCTTCAAATACATTTTGCCGATGTTGGACAAGGCGACTGTACCATTATCAGAACGCCCTTGGGAAAGAATATCATTTTAGATGGTGGCGGAAGTATAAATGATGACGAAGGTTCATATGCCGGTGAACGCATTGTGGTACCGTTACTTTATAATCTTAACATGATGGAAATTGATCTGATGATTGCATCCCATGGGCACATGGATCATATCGGAGGGTTGAAAACTGTTATTGATAAAATTAAAGTAAAAAAACTAGTTGTAGCTGACACATCTGATATTGAAATGAGAGAGCTTACCGACTATGCTGCTAAAAAGGGTATTCCTGTTACCCGTATGAAAGAGGATGATATTATATACGAAGAAAGCGGGTTAACCATTAAGGCAATATACCCGTTAAAGGAAGAACACCTTATGCCGAGTAATCCCACCACAAGCGCAAATGAGTTATCACTGGTTGCAAGGCTGGATTACGGAGATTTCAGTGCGCTTTTTACCGGAGATATAGGGTTTGAATCAGAAAAGAGGCTGCTTGATAATAGAGTAGATTTAAACTGTGATTTACTGAAAGTAGCTCATCACGGCTCAAAGTATTCGTCTGATAAAAGCTTTATTAAGGAGGTTAGCCCCAATTTAGCAGTGATTTCTGTTGGAAAGAACAGGTACGGACACCCGAGCCCAGATGCAATAAACCGCATTATCGAGCAGGGTTCCGAAATATATCAGACAATAATAAACGGTGGAATTTTAGTAGAAGTATGGGAAAAAGAAACCCGTATGAGGGTCACCACTGTTGTTCAATAGCTAAGGCTCCTTGGGCAAGCCTTGCATAGGACGAAACACTACTTCTTCACTCGTTTAACTCCCTCACAAGCAGTGTTGCGTCCGCAATCCTTGCTTCGCTTTAAACCGTAGCAGGCACGCCGCTTGTTTGCGTTTACATGGTAAAATACTAAGCCTTAGTTTATTCGACAAGTACCAATGCTAATTCTCGTAATAGCTTGCAGGCAGCGGCTGTGGAAATACCGCTTATATCATAATGAGGCGCCAGCTCAACCAAATCTGCACCAACAATATTTTTTCGCTTTAGCTTCAATATAAAGCTAAAAACATCCATAAAACTAACTCCACCATGTTCAGGAGTGCCCGTTCCGGGGAAAACTGACGGATCAAGCACATCTAAATCTATGGTGAGATAAATTGGCCGCTCACCTATAATATCAAGGGCATTTTCTATTCCGTATAAATCAAAGTAAGTGAGGTTATTGTGCTCATTTGCCCACTCAAATTCTTCTTTTTCTCCAGAGCGGATACCAAATTGCCAAATTCTTTTATCACCTGTTTTTTCCCAAATTCTTCGCATGACTGTTGCATGGGATAGTGAAACCCCCATATAGGAATCTCGAACATCTGTATGGGCGTCCAAATGCAATATACAAAGATCAGAATGCTTGCTTAATACAGCTTCTACCGCCGGTAGTGTGACAAGATGTTCTCCACCCAGCATAATGGGAATCTTTTTGTCCTGAATTATTTTGAGAGTAAAACTTCTAATCATATCTAAGACAGCCTTTGTATCGCCAAAAGGAAGTGGAAGATCGCCAGCATCACAGCCTTTGATATCCAGAAGGTCGGCATTTTGATATGGGCTATATGTTTCAATCCCATAGGATTCATTCCGTATTGAAGAAGGCCCGAATCGAGAACCCGGTCTATAAGAAACGGTTCCATCAAAGGGAGCCCCAAAAACTACAAGTTTAGATTCTTCGTAAGTTGTTTCAAACCCCAGAATACTAATTTCAGGATTTAATCTCATTGTATGCAACTCCTAATGCTATTAATTATTAACGATATTAATTCTAATATACCACATTATTTGCGAAGTTGCAGAAACCCCTCCCAGCACCGACAAACTGTGCGAAAACTTTCTTCAGCATTATATTTTTGCAGATATAGCGGCTGTAGCTGACATTTGTCATCCTGAGCGTCAGCAAAGGATCTTTACGATTTAGCGCTCCGTGAAAACATCCGGTTTTCAAGTCGCTACGCAGTAGCTTGCAACCAATCAGACTTCGTCTTCTTGGGCATTTGAAAATAGTTTGCGCACAGTTTGCCGGGTTGTAATTAGAAATCAGGTGGGGTATAGTATTTTTAGTGTCAAATGAATTGATTTTGTTTTTATTACATATAAGGGAGGGCTTTATATATGAGTTGTGCTGATATTGTATTTATAGATATGTGCAAGGATATTTTGAATAACGGTTTTTCTGATGAGGGTACAAATGTGAGACCTAGATGGGATGACGGAGCCCCTGCCCATACCCGGAAAAGGTTTTGTGTAGTGAACAGATATGATTTATCCGAAGAGTTTCCCATACTGACATTAAGACCAACTAATCTCAAAGCTGCTATTGATGAAATTCTATGGATATGGCAAAAAAAGTCTAACAATGTAAATGATTTAAACAGCCATATATGGGATGCATGGGCTGATGAAAACGGCTCTATAGGCAAGGCTTATGGTTATCAACTAGGAAAAAAGCATAAGTATAAGGAAGGCGAATTTGATCAAGTTGACAGGGTCATCTTCGACCTTAAAAATAACCCTTTAAGCCGCAGAATCATGACTAATATTTATAATCATGAAGATTTACATGCTATGAATCTCTATCCATGTGCTTATAGCATGACCTTTAACGTGACCGGAAACAGGCTAAATGGAATCCTTAACCAGAGATCACAGGATGTATTGGTGGCAAATAACTGGAATGTGGTTCAATACTCTGTATTATTGCATATGATTGCTCAAACAACAGGCTTTGAAGCAGGGGAGTTGGTTCATGTTATTGCCGACGCTCATATTTATGACCGCCATGAGTCTTTGGTAAGAGAGCTTATTAGCAGGGAACCGAAAAAGGCTCCTAAGCTTTTAATAAACAAGGATGTAAAAGATTTCTACGATTTTAAGGTGGAGGACTTTGTTCTTGAAGGCTATGAACCACACCCGCAAATCAAAAATATCCCCGTTGCTGTTTAGTAAACAGATTAAGATGTATTCAACCATTCAGGCAGCAGATTTATGTTTAATAATACAGCGTATTTAGTGCAACTGGGATTACGGGTAAAACCTATGAAAGGATTATAGGATAGAAACTATGCGAAACGATCTTATCCTCATTGCTTCAGCCGACAGAAATTGGGGTCTGGGCAAGGACAATAAGCTTTTAAAAAGAATACCTGAGGATTTAAAGCGCTTTTCCGAGCTTACAAGGGGTAATGCAATAATTGTAGGGAGAAAAACCTTGGAATCATTTAAGGATAAAAAGCCATTACCGGATCGCATCAACATTGTCCTTACAAAAGATAAAAATTACTATTGTGAAGGTGCGGTAATCATAAATAGTATTGAAGAGCTCTTTAATGAAATTGAAAAAATTAATGAGAAAGTTTTTGTATGCGGTGGTGCGACAATTTACAAGCAACTTTTGCCCTATTGTGAATCTGCCCTTATAACTCAAATTGATGAAGAATACGAAGCAGATACCTATTTGGTTAATTTAGAGGAGAACAGTAACTGGACAAAAACTGATGTGGGAGATTGGCAAGAAAGCCGTGCAGAGGTGCGGTTCAGGTATGTAGAATATATAAATAATAGACAGACTAAACAGGATTGTGAATAGATCCAATAACCAGAAAAACGGCTGACAAGGAATTAAGTGTTACCCTGTCAACCGTTTTATTTTTCTTGGAATTCGCTAAGTCTTTCTTGAATCTTCTTGTTATAGTTGATAATTCTGCGGTTGTATTCGCCATCCATGAGTGTTGATGCCAGTATAAAGTCTGCAGTAGCACGGTTGTTAGCTATTGGAATGTCATATACTGCTGCAATTCTTAATAGAGCTTTAACATCCGGGTCATGTGGCTGTGCTTCAAGAGGATCCCAGAAAAATATCACCATGTCTATTGCACCTTCTACAATACGTGAACCTATTTGGAGATCTCCCCCTAATGGCCCGCTGTTATAAGCACGAACCGGGAGTTCAACTTCCTCAGCAATAAGCCTGGCTGTTGTGCCGGTGCCGCATAGAAAATGCTTACGTAAAACAGTGATATTATCTTTAATCCATTCCACCAAGTCCTGTTTCTTATTGTCGTGAGCAATAAGCGCAATCCGCTTCTGCCTTGGGATGGGAATATTGACATAATCGTTTATTAACATGTTTTTCACCTCCTTCTCATCAATTAAGCTAAGTATTTCATGCTTAGCTTCAAAACATTCTACCACAAAGTAGAAAAATAGTAAATATAGACGTGGAGATGTATAGATGCAGGTCGCAGCAGCTATGC
>JAAYNX010000235.1 GCA_012520615.1 Clostridiaceae bacterium
CCTTTATGTTCACTCATTAATACTGTAATAATAGTGTTTTGTCTGATTACCTGGTAAAAAAGGACTCACCTTGAGGTGAGTCTCTATATTTATTCTCCTAAAATATATGTAAGAATGTTAGCCTGTTTGAAAGCAGGAGATATTTTATTTATTAATCTCCAAATGCAGGAATAACACTTTCTACAAGATTGCCTACCGTATCGTGTAAAAAATCTCCCTCCTGTAGTTCTACCACGCAAAAGAATGCAAATATAACCAACACTAAAACAACCAAAAGAATAGCAGGAATTGCTTTCAGCTTTTTAACAGATAGTTTTAGGCTCAGTGTGTAAATCAGTGCGGCTATTGAAACCGTGAACAGTACAAATCTCTGTGCATCTTCTGTTAATATTGGATAGTCATAGGTTGGATGAACAAATATAAAATATGCCCATACACCTACAGCCGCAAACATAGCAACCCATAGTATGGTAAAAAACCATGGGAACTTTTTCTTTTTAACTGGTTGTTCCGGAGCGGCTTGTTGCACATATGGTGTCTGTTGAGCAATAGGAGGCTGCTGATATGAAGGCTGTTGTTGTGCCTGTGGTTGTGGTTGGTATGTAACCTGCGGTTGAGACTCAACTGGTGCTTGTTCCCGTTGCTCAGAAGCAATTGGTTTTTCAGGTTGTGCTTCAGTTTGAGATATGTCTTCCACTAGTTTATTTTCATCATTTACTTCAGAATTAATAGCAGAATACATATTATCTGTTCCGTTAGCCCCTTCACTCTTTTCACTTTCAATTTCAGGTGAAGTTCCATTGGATTCCTGGTTAGTATTCTCATCGGTAGTGGTTGGAATCTCATTTTCAACTACAACAATTTGTTCTTTACCACAGGAATGGCAAAACCTTGTTCCTGCGGAAAGACTAACACCACATGAGTCACAAAACTTAACATCACTCATTATATTTACCTCCGACAGATTTTTCTGATTTTACAATTAGCATTCTACCATTTTATTATAGTCATGTAAAACCATTATTTCCCATAAGCTGTTAAATCATAATATAATAACTAAGTAAGTTTAAAGTGAAGTATTATCTGTAAATTATCGTGCACCTTGATCATAAGGAATGCCGGCAGCTTTCGGTGATTGTGACTTCTTAGAGCTGAATACCAGCACAATTAATGTAGCTATATAGGGAATCATCTTATAAAAATACCCGGTTATTGGAAGGTTGTATAGCAACGGTATTGAAGAATACGTTGCGGAAATTGTTTTCATAAAACCAAAGAACAATGCTGCTCCTGCAATACGATATGGGTTCCATTGCCCGAAAATCAAAACCGCCAAGGCTAGAAATCCGTATCCTGCGACATTTGCGTTAAAGTTAGTTGATGTTGTAACAACAAATATTAATCCGCCAATTCCTGCAAGCATTCCCGAAATTGCAACACCTGAATAACGCATTTTATATACACTAACACCAACAGCATCAGCAGCTTGTGGATGCTCACCACACGCCCTTAACCGAAGTCCGAATTTAGTTTTGAATAACACTATTGCAGAAATAATCAGAATTGCAACACCAAGATAGGTGGTAATGTAAGTGTTTTGAAAAAACATTTCGCCTATAACAGGAATATCACCAAATACCGGTACTTTTTCTATTCTGAATGTATTTGTAAATTGAATCTGTTGAACACCTGAAGGTTGAATCATTCTTGCCATAAATATGGACAGAGCCGGTGCCAGCATATTTAGCGCAGTTCCGCTTATTGTTTGGTCAGCTTTCATATTAATAGCTGCGTATGCATGTAGCATAGAGAAAGCAGCCCCGGAAATCGTTGCGACTATAATAGCAAGTATAAGGAGAAGCTGACCGGATAGAGTACCCTGCATTACATTAATGAATAAAATGCTGAAGAACCCTCCCATAATCATTATACCTTCAAGAGCAATATTAATTACACCGCTTCTTTCAGAGAACATTCCTCCAAGAGCAACAACCATAAGAGGTATTGTAAAGAACATGGTCTGTTGGATAAGGAAAAATATTGTGCTCATGATTTATCACCTGCATTTCTAGTTTTTAACTTATATAATACATTCCTGATTATTAATGAGAAGGCGGCAAAATAGATAATTATGGCTGTTATAATATCAATAATTTCAGGAACAAATCCAGATAGCTGCATATAGGAGCCACCAACAGTGATATATGCGACAAAGAGACCTGCAAAGAGTGTTCCGATAGGATGTGACATACCCAATAGAGCCACAGAGATTCCTGTAAATCCTTCCGGTGCAATAATATCTTCTACATATATGTATTTTCCACTGCCGGCTAAATACAGAAGTCCTCCTCCCATACCAGCTAAAGCTCCTGCAATTAATAGAGAAATTACGATATTTTTCTTTGCATTAATGCCTGCATAACGGCTGGCATCATTATTAAATCCGCACGCTTTCAACTCAAATCCAAAAGTAGTTTTATTAAGTAAAATGTAGATAAGTATAGAAATTAAAATTGCAATAACTATACCACCGTTAACGCTTGACCCGGGAAAAATCTTATCAAAACCAATCTTAGGAATATTTGCGCTTTCGGCAACCGGTAAGGATCTGTTAGTTAGCTTATGATAAACAGTAGACCTGACCATTGAATTTACAAGATACATTCCGATATAGTTTGTCATAATAAATGAAATAACTTCATTTACATTAAAATATGCTTTTAATATGCCCGGTATAAGCGCCCACAGTGCTCCAAATACAATAGAGGTCAATAAAGCAACTATCCAATGAAATGAACCTAATGATTGTAATTTCACACCAACCAAAACAGCTCCATAAGCTCCCATTATGAATTGGCCCGAAGCACCAATATTAAACAGGCTTGTACGAAATGCGAACGCTACTGAAAGACCTGTCATAATGATTGGTGTCGCATAGTATAATACATTCCCTATATCTTTCGGACTCATTAAGCTTCCGGCAATTATCCACAAAAACCCATCTAAAGCTCTTGCGGGATTACTTATCAACAGAATAATAATGCCCGAAAGAAGTCCTACTAATATAGCTACGATTGAGGAAATAGGTCCAGCGGCATTAGTAAAATCAGGTAATGAAAATTTCTTTTTCATATTGCTTCCCTCCTCTTTGCTCCCGCCATATATAGTCCTAACTCTTTATCCGTTATTTCTGAAGGTTTAACATCAGCTACAATCTCACCTTCATACATGACTAATATTCTGTCGGCAAGCCTCATAACTTCAGAGAGATCAAATGACACCACTAAAACTGCCTTACCATTATCACGGGCTTTAACAATTTCTTTGTGCATATATTCAATGGCACCTACGTCAAGACCACGGGTTGGCTGAACTGCAATAAGAATGTCAGGGTTCCTGCTAAGTTCTCTTGCCGCTATTGCTTTTTGTTGATTTCCCCCGGACATGCTCCGAACTTTTGTTTTTGTCCCCTCACTGCTTCTTATGTCATATTGTGCAATTAATTTTTCAGCGTATTTAATTATTTCCGGTTCTTTTAGAAACCCGCACTTTTGGTATTTATCTTCAAAGTATTCCATTAAAATAAGATTTTCTGCGAGATTATAATCTAGAACAAGTCCCCATTTATGTCTATCTTCCGGAATATGCGAGAGTCCGTGGGTGTTTCTATAACGTATTGATTTTTTAGTAACATCCTCACCCAAAATTTTTATTACTCCGCTATCTGCATGAATCAAACCGGTGATTGCATAAATAAGCTCTGACTGACCGTTACCATCGACCCCTGCAATACAGATAATTTCGCCCTCATTGACTTTAAAACTCGCATTTTTTACCTTGTCTTTTTTAGATCTGTTATCTATTACTGTTAAATTTTCAACTTCAAGAACAGGTTTACCCGGTTCTTTATACTCTTTTTCAATATCAAGTATTACTTTTCGTCCAACCATCATTTCTGACATCTCCTCAACAGTAATATCAGAAACGTTAACGGTTCCTACATATTTACCTAATCGTAATACTGTACATCGATTAGCCACTCTTTTTATTTCTTCAAGTTTATGCGTTATGAAAATTATCGATTTTCCTTCTGCTGCTAAACCTTTCATAATCTCCATAAGCTCATCTATTTCTTGTGGGGTCAAAACTGCTGTAGGCTCGTCGAAGATTAATATATCATTGTCTCTATACAACATTTTAAGTATTTCAACTCTTTGCTGCATACCTACTGAGATATCTGATATAAGGGCATCTGGATCTACTTTCAATCCATATTGCTCAGAAAGATCCATGACCTTCTTTCTGGCTTCATCCATTTTAAGAAACCCGTTTTTTGTGGTTTCTACACCTAATATTATGTTTTGTAAAACAGTGAAATTATGAACTAGTTTAAAATGTTGGTGTACCATTCCAATACCCAGAGAATTTGCCATCTTAGGACCTGAAATTTGAACTGGCTCACCTCGAAGAACAATACTACCGCTTTCTGGTTTATACATGCCAAATAATACACTCATTAGCGTACTTTTGCCGGCTCCGTTTTCACCTAAAAGGGCATGAATTTCACCTTTTTTTATTTGTAGAGTAATGTCGTCATTAGCACGAATACCGGGAAATTCTTTGACTATATTACGCATCTCAATAATATAATCCAAGGCATACCACTTCCTTGCATTTATATTTTATCCAAATGTTAATTGAATTTATTAGAGCAAATAAGAATATTATGGGAAGGCACCCTGATGGCACCTTCCCGTTTTTCTGAATAAAGTTTAATTAATCCGTAACTTCGGTGATATTAACATAGGTAAGACCTAAATCAGTAACACCGATATCGCTCTTGTTATTAATTGTGAAGGCTTTGTCCTGAACAGCCTTTAGAAGAGTATTATAATCTTCAGCAGAGAATGTACGCCATTTTGCATTATCCATAGCTAAACCAACACCGTCATTGGTTGCATTAAGTACCCAAGTTGTTCCACCTTCCCACTTTTTATTATAATATGCTTCAAGTGCTTGGTAAACTGAGTTGCCTAACATCTTCATAGCTGAAGATATTACTGTTTCGGATTCGGCGTATTGATCAACGTCAACACCAATAACAAATTTTCCGCCTGCTGCTTCTGCCGCAGCCATTACTGAGTTACCGACCGCACCACCGCAAGCAAAGATAACTTCTGTGCCTGCTTTATACCAACCGGCTGCTCTAGCTTGGCTTTCTGGGGAAGCTGCAAAGTCACCTGAGTAGTTGTACATCAAAGAAATTGATCCTTCTGCAAGGCCCATTTCTTTAGCTGCAACATCTGCTCCCTGTGCAAAACCATGACCATAGCGGATAACTGCTGGAACTGCCATACCGCCTTGGAATCCCAATTTGGTGAAACCATCTTTTACAGCGGCGTAACCAGCCATAAATCCTGCTTCTTCTTCGGCATACAGAATAGGCTGAACGTTTTTCTCTGTATGATAAGTTGCGTAATCCTCTGTATGTGGCTCGCCATCTACAAGAACAAACATAACCTCTGGATATTTTTTCTGTGCTTCATAGATTGGAACTTCGAACAGAAAACCAGGAGTTACTATAACCTTGGCACCACCCTTAACAGCAAGATCTATTGCTTCTAGATAAGCAGCGTTTGTTCCTTCACCTGGTTGATAGTACTGATATGTCTTTTTATGTTCATCAGCATACTTTTTTAAGCCTTCCCAGGACCCTTGATTAAAAGATTTGTCGTCAATTGTGCCTAAGTCGGTAACAAGGGCTAATTCGTATCCACTTTTACCTAAACCGCAACCAGCAAACATTGACAGGACAAGTGAAAAAACAAGAACTAGTAACAGGACCTTTTTCATAAGAATTCCTCCTTGAAAAAATAAAATGTTTTGATTTTTTTTGAAATGTGCATATGGCGTCCATAAAATACTATATAACGGTTTCTAAAAAAAAGCAAACATAATACAACAAATGAATATTTATACAATATTATTGTCGTTTATTCGTGTTTAACTTGAAGCTCAATAAAGCTTATTTCGGGCCTGTTAAAAAGCCTTATATTTACTTTCGAGTATCCCAGCCCACGATTAACTATCATTTTTGAAGATCCGTTTTCAAATAACCCTGCATCATAATCAGGAAAGAATACTCTATCCGGGGAGAAAAGCCCTCCTAAAAAAGGAATACGTATTATTCCTCCGTGAATATGGCCAGCAAGTATTAAATCGGCTCCCCATGATGCATATACATCAAAATACGCAGGATTGTGTGCTAATAATATATTAAAATTTTTTGGGGCTTTATCCAACACTTCTTCCATATATAATTCGGTTAATGACATGTTTTCATCATAAGATTCAAGATCTCTCCTAGAATAATGATATAACTCCAATGATAAGCCTGATAAAGTTATAGTGTCTTCCCCACTCTTAATTTTTGTCTTTTCATTGTCTAAAAGTATCACACCTCTGTCTCGGATATTATTTAAAAAATTTAGATATCTATCATTATTTATTATTTTACTGGCGATCTGTTCATGATTACCCAAGCACATATAAATCGGGCAGGCTTTATTAAACTGATCTAAAAAATCCAAAAAGGCCCCTTCGTCAATTATGGTAGAACTCATCATATCCCCTGTAATTAAAAGTATATCAGGTTTAAGTGACTTAATCTTGTTGGAAAGCGCAGTATTCTTACTTCCAAATGTCTTGCCATGCATATCGCTGATTTGGACAATTCTATATCCATCAAAACTCTTTGGTAGATTTTCGTAAGCAAAAACATAACGAGTTATTTGAAGAGTGTGGTTTTGCCAATAATAAAACACAAACATTATAAAAAAAACTAATACAATTATATAAAGAATTTTTCGATTTTTTTTGAACATAATACACCTCTGAAGAATTATATCATCTGTTTAAAACTTGTAAATATATTTTCCTTATTTTATGGGATGACACAATGAGCAACTTACCATTTACTTTACATATGCTATACTAATATTCATAATGCGTATAAGAAGGAGTGGTAGAATTGGATAAAGAACTTAAAGCTATTAAAGTCAATGAATTAACTGATAACGTCTTTTCGTTAATAGGTAAGGATTGGATGCTTATTACCTCAGGTACTGTCGATAACTATAATACAATGACAGCTAGCTGGGGCGGAATGGGCTATCTTTGGAATAAAAATGTATGTTTCATTTTTGTTAGACCTAGCCGCTATACCTATGAATTTATGGAACAAAACGATACTTTTTCTCTTAATTTCTTTACCGACGAATGGCGTAATGCTCTAACTATTTGTGGCAAAAAGTCCGGGCGTGATATTGATAAAGCTAAGGAAACCGGGCTTAAACCAATTCCGGGAAATAATCAAACCACAAGTTTCGAACAAGCAAGGTTAATAATTGAATGTAAGAAACTATATTTCCAAGATATAATTCCTGAACAATTTCTTGATCCTTCACTAGAAAAGAATTATAATGGCGGCGATTATCATCGTATGTATGTAGGAGAAATACTGAGTGTAAAGAATTTAACTTGAACCAATCGCAGTCGATGTTGTGTGCGGAGCATGGATTGCTTAATGAAGGTTGCTACACTGTTTACAAGGAGCAAAAGCGACTTAAGTAAACAGTAGTAGCGCCTTATGATATCTTACAAGCTTTCATACACCACTTTTTTTCTTTCAAGCATTTCATCTATACGGTCTATATATTGAGCGACCTCTTTTACATTGCAGGTTCGCTTTATACTTTTTCCATCTGGAGAAACAAACTTTGAAATTGCGCCTGCACCCATTGCGATTATACTCTGTACTTCTTCCATCGTGTGAATATTATACAGACATTCATACCCTTCCTTCGCATAGCCTGTATTCTCAAGATTCGCCAGAATGTTTTTTTGTCTGTACAAATAATAAGGTTTCATATTCATATTTTTTGCGGATAATCTTGCATCCTCAATCATTGTTTCAACTACATTGTCAGGAGTTATAATATAGTTATCTATATCATCATGCAGGATAGATGCTCTTTTTACCGCCATCGTATGAACCGTTATGCTATCCGGAGCCAGTTTTTCAATCTGTTCCAGAGTGTATCTGAACATTTTCTCATCCTCATTTGGAAGCCCTGCAATTATATCCATATTAATATTATCAAAACCTGTTTCTCTTGCCATACCGAATTTTTCTATAATTTCCTCGGGAGTATGATTTCTACCAATCGCTTTTAAAGTTGATGAATTCATAGTTTGAGGATTAATACTGATTCTTGTAATATTATTCATTTTCATTGTATAAAGCTTTTCCTGAGTAATTGTATCCGGTCTGCCTGCCTCCAAAGTAAATTCTACATTTTTTAGATTAAATGACTCATTAACAATATTAAGTACTCTATTTAGACTTAGATTATCAAGAGCTGTCGGAGTACCTCCACCAATATAAACTGATTTGACATTCAGATTATTTTCATCAACAATCTTCCCTACATAGCGGATTTCTTTTTCAATAGCTTCCAGAAATCTGGGAATAAGGCTTTTATAGCGTCCCATAGGATAAGAGGTGAAAGAACAATACAGGCATCGGCTTACGCAGAATGGAATCCCGATATACAGATGTATACTTTTTGGATCAATATTTATAAATGGTCTTTCCACTACTGCCACATCATATAGCAAGGCAGCTTTATTTTCACTCATTGCTGTTGCTTTAACAAGCTGGTTTATAGTTCCTTGCTTGTCCAGTCCATCCTCAATACATTGCATTGCCAGTTTAACAGGCCTGACACCGGTTAATGAACCGTATGGAAGCAACTTATTTGTAACCTTTGATAACACCTTAACAATACATGTTCCAACTATTATTTTCCTACTTTCAAATAATCTTCCCCCGGGTTTCTTTAGATCTTGGTTAGAAATATTTTGTTTAGATGAATATAAAGGTTTTATATCATACTCATGGATATTTTTAAGCATTTCATACTTATTTATGTTTTGATAATACTCAGCCTCACAAAGCCATACTTCCTCATCGTTAGAAACACTGATATTTAATAAAGGCCCAGGAATAAAATTATTTTCAGTCATATCTTCGTTTATAAATGCAAAGGAGTCATCATCAAAAAAGAGGTGTAATAATTGCCACACCTCTAAATCCATATCTATACCGGTTATTTTTATCCAAAGCTTTTTAGATTCAGACATAAGGGTTATTCTCTCTCTCATAGGCTATTGTAGTTGACATACCGTGTCCGGGATAAACTGTTACAGAGCCATCCAATGTATATAGCCGAGTCTTAATTGACTCAACAATCTGCTTTGGGCTCCCTCCATATAAATCGGTTCTGCCCACACTTAATTGGAACAAAGTATCCCCGCTAAAAAGCATATCCTCACACAGAATTGAGATACACCCCGGAGAATGTCCCGGTGTGTGTATAATTTCAAGGTTCACGTCCCCTAAAGGCAGCTTATCTCCATGCTTTAAAAGGCAATCCGGATAAGGATTAGGAAAATCGGAATTAAAACCGAATAAGTTATAACCATTTTTATCGGAATCCGAATATAAGGGCAGATCATCTTTATGAAGGCATATAAGGGCACCTGTAACATCCTTTACCCTTCCGGCATAAAAAATATGATCCGCATGACCATGCGTAAGAATAATATATTTCGGGTGTAAACCTTTACTATCAATAACTCGCTTTATATCCTGAGGTTTATTGCCACAATCTATTATAGCGCATTGCTTATCACTCTCTACAATGTAAGTGTTAGAGCCGAATATTCCGTTTGTTAAAGTTGTAAGTTCCATTTCTTTTATCCTTAAAATATTTTTTTACTATCAATCATTAGTGTTACCGGGCCATCATTAATAAAATCCACTTCCATACTTGCTTGGAATACCCCCGATTCAACATTAATACTGTACTTTGTTCTTAAGTAATCAATAAATTTATTATAGTATTCCTGAGCCATCTCTGGTCTTGCAGCCTTAGAATAGCTCGGCCTGTTTCCTTTTCTGCAATCTCCGTAAAGAGTAAACTGGGATACCACCAGCACTTCTCCATTTACATCTCTAACCGACAGATTCATTTTATCATCACTATCTTCAAAAATACGCAAGTTTATTATCTTATCAGCCGTATATTCCAGATCTTTATTCTCATCGTCTTCTCCCACTCCAAGAAGTACTAATATGCCTTTTTCAATTTTTCCGGTTACTCTGCCTTCTACGGTCACTTTTGCATGTTTAACACGTTGAACCACAGCACGCATGTTATTATCTCCTCATTTGTTACGCGATATTTCAAATACATCCTTTATACGGCTCATTTTAGATATAATTCTGTCTAGCTGACTAGTATTATTTATCTCAAGTGTCATTTGCATCAGAACCGACATATCCTTTGAAGTTCTTGCGTTAATTGCTCTTAATGGAATTCTGGATTCGCCTATGGCATTTGTAATCTCAACTATAAGACCTGACCTATCATTAGCTTTAAGCGTAATCTCAGCTAAATATGAAACATTAGTTGATACATTCTTATACCAATATACTTCGATTAATCTGGCGTCACCATCAATTATAGTGTTTCTTATATTTGAGCAGTCTTTTCTATGAACAGAAACCCCGCGACCTCTAGTAATATAGCCAATTATTTCATCTCCGGGAACAGGGTTGCAGCAACGGGAAAGCCTAACTAAGCAGTTGTCTATACCTTTAACAACCACACCGCTTTCCGGTATTGTTTTGCTTTTTCGTTTATTATCTTTTTCAATCTGGTCAATAAGCATATTAGTTTGCTCTTCGGGGGGAAGGCTTTTTCTGTATTCTTCCTTTAATCTGGTTACAACCTTGGTAGCTGTAATACCGCCAAGAGCAATTGCTGCATAAATATCTTCAATATTGTGAAAATTATACTTTTTTAATAAGGTTTCTATATATTCGCTTTTTATAGCCTGATTTATGGTAAGACCGCTTTTCTTAATCTCTTTTTCAAAAATAGCCTTACCCTGCTCAACATTCTCTTCTCTTTTTTCTTTCTTAAACCATTGATTAATCTTACTTCTGGCTTGTGATGTTTTGGCAATTTTAAGCCAGTCCCTGCTAGGACCGTTACTTGCTCCGGAAGTAATAATTTCAATAATATCGCCATTTTTTAGCTCATAATCCAAAGTTACAATTCTTCCGTTTACTTTAGCACCTATCATGCGATTTCCGATGGCACTGTGAATGGAATATGCGAAATCAATAGGATTTGAACCAGCTCTAAGGTTTTTAACATCTCCTTTAGGTGTAAAAACAAATACCTCATCGGTGAATAAATCAATTTTCAGGTTCTCCATGAATTCGTCTGGATCCCTAGCGTCTTTTTGCCATTCAATCATCTGTCTTAGCCATGAAAGCTTCTCGGCATAAGATTTTTCACCATATCCGCCCTCTTTATATTGCCAATGGGCAGCAATACCTACTTCAGCGACCCGGTGCATTTCCCATGTTCTAATTTGTATTTCAAAGGGGATTCCCTCAGGCCCAATTACTGTAGAATGCAGGGACTGGTACATGTTCGGTTTAGGCATGGAAATATAGTCTTTAAAGCGGCCGGGCATAGGTTTGAACATTTCATGCATAAGCCCTAAAAGAGCATAGCAATCCTTTACAGAATCCACAATCAATCGTATGGCAAAAAGATCATATATTTGTTCAATGGTTTTATTCTGAGTGTTCATTTTTTTATAAATACTGTAAAGATGCTTTGCCCTACCTTTAATCGAAGTATTTATACCTACTTCGGCGGTTTTCTTTTTAACATCTTCAATTACATTGTTAATATATTCTTCGCGTTCTTTACGTTTTTTTGCGATTTTTTCAACTAAATCATAATAGGCTTTTTCATCAATATATCGAAAGCTTAAATCCTCTAACTCCCATTTGATTTTATGAATTCCAAGACGATGTGCCAATGGAGCATATATTTCCATCGTTTCCCTTGCTTTTTGAAGCTGCTTATCCTTGGCCATAAACTTGAGTGTTCTCATGTTATGGAGGCGATCTCCTAGCTTAATTATAATAACACGAATGTCCTTTGCCATGGCCAGAAACATTTTGCGGAAATTCTCTGCCTGAATTTCCTGTTTTGATGTATATGGTATTTTAGTAAGCTTAGTTACTCCTTCAACCAGCTCAGCTATTTCGGTACTGAATTGCTTTTTGATTTGTTCATAAGTAAAAGTTGTGTCCTCAAGGGTGTCGTGAAGTATTCCGGCAGCAATTGAACTGTCATCCATTTCAAGCTCAGCCAAAATACACCCGACTTCAACCGGATGTACAATATACGGATCTCCCGATACTCTTTCTTGCCCTTCGTGTGCTTTCGTAGAAACATTGTATGCCTTTTCTATCATAGCAAGATCAGAATCGGGATTATATTTCATTATCAGTTCCTTAAGTCTCATAAACGCATCAAGCATGTTTTTCACCAGTTATTTCAAATTATGCACCATATTATTTACCCAGTCTAGAATTTCTGAATCCTCTAAGTTTACCTTTCTTACTTCATCAGGTGGACTGATTGTATAGTATCCGTTTTCATTCAACATTACTTCCATTAGTCCTAACTCATCAAAAATCAATAATGCTACAAGAAGTTTAAATGCATTTATATTTTTTCTGGTCTCATGTTTTAAAATCCTTGCATTTACAAACAAGTCTGCAGTAGTCAAGGTTATAGCCCCTTTCCTGCTTATATACTTATATATGACAGCAAGGGTTTCTCTGTCTACAATAATATCGTCACATTTGATTATTTTATCAACAATCCCATTATAAAGCCAATTTTCGTCGCAATCAAGACATTCAACATTACGAGCAGCTTTAAGCAATATTCTGTTTCTTTTCAAAATTTCTTCCGAAAGTCGCATATCCAAAAGTTTTAGTTGTAGGTTTTCAATACCTCTGAAATCATTGATTTCTTGTGTAAAAACAATATCGACTTTATCCATCTGTGATATAGCCATATCAAGATAACCTTTTCCAAAGTATACCCCTTCAATATTCTTCCCTTCAATTTCAAAAGTAAGCTTAAGATGCTTGCCGTTTCCGATTGCCTTTTTTTCTCGGATTATTGCTCCTTTATAACAGAAAATTGGCATTCTATTGCCGGGACCAAATGGCTCCAAAAGCGATACCCTTTTTGCGATATTTAAATTGATATCATTTCCATAAACTTCAATATCTATAGCTGTTTCAGGTATGAGCATATCATCGGTAATCATATTTTTTGCATATAGATTAATTTGTTCCCTGAATAATTCTATATTCGCAACATTTATGGTAAGCCCTCCGGCCTGCTCATGACCTCCGTACTTAATTAATATATCAGATTGGGATTCCATTGCCTTAAATAGATTAAAACCAGCTATGCTCCTTGCAGAGCCAACCGCATTGCCGTCTTCAATGGAGAAAACAAATGCCGGTTTATGATAACGTTCAACAAGCTTTGATGCGACTATACCTATAACACCATGATGCCATTTCTCCTGATATACTACAATAATCTTTTCATTTTTGTACCCGGAATCATTTTCTATAATACTAACGGCTTCTTTGAATATCTTTTCCTGCGTTTCCTGTCTCCTTATATTGGAGCTGTTTAAATTAATTGCATAATCATTAGCTTCTGATTCGTCCTCGGTTGTAAATAGCTTCACCGCAACACTGGCATCTCCCATGCGTCCAGCAGCATTAATTCTTGGCGCGAGCACAAAGGAAACTCTGTATGAGTCAATTTGAGCTTTATTGGCTAAAGCTACATTTAAAAGAGCTTTTATGCCGGTACAAGGATTATTAAGTATCTTTGCAATTCCAAACTTTGTTATTATTCTATTCTCACCGTTTAAATCAACAATATCGGCTATTGTGGCAATTGCAGCAAAATCAAGATATTCTTCATAAACTCTAGGATTACCTAGGCATATTCCCAATGCATGAACTAACTTCAAAGCAACTCCGGCACCGCACAAATTCTTAAAAGGATATTTACAATCCGGCAGGTGCGGATTAATTATGGCTAGAGCATCCGGGATAAGCTCCTCATTGCATTGATGATGGTCGGTGATTATTATATCAATTGTTTTTCCGCGGTTTGAACATTTTTCTAGAATTTCAGATACCTGATATTTAGCAGATATTCCGCAATCCACTGTAATAACTAAGTCAAAATCATGGTTGCTTATATATTCAACCGCAACATCAGAAATACCATAGCCTTCATCAACTCTGTCAGGTATGTAAAAATCAATTTGCATATTTATTGATTTAAAAAACTTGATTAAAATCGAAGTGGCTGAAACACCGTCAGCATCATAATCTCCATAGATTAATACTTTTTCTTTATTTTCAATTGCAAAAATAATTCTGTCAACAGCAACATTCATGCCATCTAGCAAAAAAGGGTCATGAAGGTATTCAAGAGAAGGCTCCAAAAATGATTTTATATCCTCTGGGGTAGACAAAGCCCTTTGAACTAATAGCTTTTGTACAATATCATTTACATTATTATTTGAAAAACATTCACTATTAATGCTTTCGCTTATGTATCTCCATGTATTCCCATTACCTAAATAATAGTTTTCCATCTATATAACAACCTCACCCGTTATCGAAATCAAAGATTTCGAGCGGGTCTTATGTGTTGGAACTCGAGGCTGGTGATATACCCTCTCCCGAGATTGTAACTTCTACCCGCCACCTATAGGTGGGAAATCTTTACTCTCGTAATAATTAAAATGCTACAAAATAGTTTTGTGTTGTATTCACAATAACAAAGCCCGAAGTTTCTCTCCGGGCTTTGTTATTTATGAAAATAATATTCAGGCTATTTTTTTAGGGTCATAAAATAAAACCCTTACTTCGTCTTCCTTTTCCTCGCAGCCTCGGATTTTTTCTTGCGCTTTACGCTGGGTTTGACATAGTGCTCTCTCTTCCTCACTTCAGCGAGAACGCCTGCCTTCGCACATTGTCTCTTAAATCTTTTCAGCGCACTGTCAAGGGATTCGTTCTCCTTAACTCTTACTTCAGACACATCTATCC
>JAAYNX010000055.1 GCA_012520615.1 Clostridiaceae bacterium
GGTTCTACGAAGGTAGAAAGTTCTACAGTTTAGAAGATTACAAGGTGCAATTAAGGAGGTACAACCGAGCGTCTAACACATATCCAATGCGTCCACTTGGCTGGAAATCACCGAATCAAGTACTTACTTCTTTTTTTATGGAGGAAGTGTAACAGATGTTTGACAACCCTACACTTATTGTAATTTTACTGCAAACTTAGGTATTGACAAAACCTTTTTGATGTGATAACCTTAAGGAGGCATATTTTTTGTGAGGGAAAAAATGGCAAATGAATATTTTAAAAGTGAACAAAGTAATGCTAACCAAGTTTCTTCACCACCACCACAACCCCAATCAAACAAAAAAAGAAAAGGACTAATATTTTTAGCGGCAATAATTGTTTTTGTTGGTTTATGTCTAGGTTTATATTTCGGTACAAAGCTAGATATTTTTCTTATTATTATGATTATTGTTCTATTTTTGCTATTCCCTGCTTTAATTATTTATCTTTGTTCTAAAATTAAATTTTTGAACAAACTCGGCGTTGTTCTGCTTTGTTATTTGTGCGGCATTATTGTGGGCAACATAGGGATCCTTCCCGAAGCTTTTACAGGTAGCGTACAATCAACAATGCAGGACATAAGCGTATGTATTGCTCTGCCGCTATTACTATTTTCGCTTAATGTCAAGAAATGGGTCAAGATGGCAAAGTCAGGCTTGTTATGTATGCTTATGGCGATACTTTCAATAGTTATCGTTACCTTTGTGTTATTCCTAATCTTTGGAATGTCCGACAAGTCCGCTCAACTTTCAGGACTTGCTACAGGTGTTTATACGGGGGGAACTCCCAATATTGCCGCTATCTACAAGGGTATTGGCGTTTCTACAAATGACTACATACTTTTTAATACATACGATACTGTTCTTTCCATTCTGTATATTATTTTCTTAACTTCTATTGCTCGAACTATTTTATTAAAAGTATTCCGTATGAGACCATATAAATCACCTGAAAACAAAACCACAAATAGTTTGGATGAAAGCGCTTTTGATGAATCCATTAACGCTTATTCCGGCATATTTAAAAAGGATGTTCTACCACAGCTAATTGGTTGTTTTGTCCTTGCTGCAGCCATTTTAGGAGTAGCTTATGTGGTGGGTGACTTTTTCGGCAGTTATGCTACTGCGGTGACTATTTTATTAATAACTACTGGCGGCATTGCGTTTAGTTTTATCAAAAAAATTAGGGAAACAAAAAAGACTTTTCAACTTGGTATGTACATAATTTATGTTTTCTGCTTTACCGTTGCCTCAATGGCAGATGTTAGCGCTCTTATTAATATTGATTGGATTATTTTCGCTTATGTGGCTATTGCTATTTTCGGTAGTTTTACATTACATGCTATACTATGCAAATTAATAAAAATTGATACCGATACAATGATTATTGTATCAACCTCTGCGATATGTTCGCCGCCGTTTGTCCCCGTTGTCGCAAACGGATTAAAAAACCGTGATGTTTTGATTACCGGCTTAATCACTGGAATTATTGGTTATGCCATAGGTAATTACATTGGCATAGGTATTTATTATTTATACACATTGTTCATTTGATTAAATTTTTTTGGAGGAAAAGATGAAATATATTCCCGACAAAGGCAGACCATTTGATGAAATATTATCTGACCTTGAAACTTTTGGTTTAGACGACCCTTCTTACAAGGAAGCAAGAACGTGGAGTCTTGTTTATTATTTAAACGCAGAATATACAGAATTTCTGCAAAACGCTTACGGCAAATATTTTTCAGCAAACGGACTTAATCCAACAGCATTCTTAAGCTTAAAAAGATTGGAAAAAGACATTTTACGCTATACTGCGGAACTTTTGCACGTTGACGAGAACGCCGCAGGCGTGGTAACTTCTTGCGGAACAGAAAGCTGTATGCTTGCAGTAAAAACTTATCGTGACATAGGACGCAAAAAAGGTATTAAAAAACCAGAGATGATTTTGCCCGACACTGCTCATGTGGCATGGGATAAGGGCGCAGAATATTTTAATGTAAAAATACGCCGCGCCTCGCTTGCTGAAGATATGGCGGTTGATATTAACGCTGTAGAAAAAATGATAAATAAGAACACTGTGATGATACTTGGCTCATCACCTGAATATCCCCATGGCATAATCGATCCCATTGAAGAGCTTGGGGAACTTGCGCAAAAATATAATGTGCCTTTACATGTTGACGCATGTGTAGGCGGATATATTCTACCCTATTTAGAAAAACTGGGAGTATCTCTTCCAAAATGGGATTTTCGTGTTCCCGGAGTAACCTCTATGACTGCCGATATCCACAAATACGGTTATGCCGCAAAAGGCGCTTCCTGTATTCTCTATAGAGATTTGCAAACCTTTAAGCATCAAGTTTTTGTACAACAAGATTGGCCGGGAGGAATATTTGCCTCCCCTGCTTTTCTAGGAACTCGTCCCGGTGGCGCTTACGCAGCTGCTTGGGCGGCTATTCAAGCAAATGGGATTGAAGGCTATACCGAACTTGCCAAAAAAACTTTACGCGCCACAAACCGACTAAAGAAAGGCATAGAGAAGATTGAGGGATTAAAGCTATATGGCGACCCAAAAGCTAGTTTGCTTGCTTACCACTCCACAGAACCTGCAATAAATATTTTTGTTGTTGGCAAAGTAATGCTTGACAAGGGTTGGCATTTGGATTGCTTGCAAAGACCTGACGGCATACACGCTATGGTTACCGCCTCTCATACTGATGAAATCGTAGATAAATATCTTGAAGATTTAGCTGAAGCAGTAAAAACAGCAAAAGCGCACCCTGAACTTGCCGATAAAGGCGCTGCCGCAACTTATGGAATGGCTTCTCATTTACCTATGCGAAAAATGGTAAAAAAAGAAATACTTAATATGTTCGCGAACTCTTATAGACTTAACGCCAAGGAACTAGACCTAGAAAATGCAAGCGAGGAAATGGGCGGAGAAGAAGATGGCGATGACGCTGACTCAAATTCTATGCCTTCTTTTGTAACAAAAATAATTAATTGGTATGTAAAGAGAAAATCTTCAAAAGCAAATAAATCTAAATAAAAAATAAGTTTTAGGAGAAATTTTTATGTTATCTTCATTTTTATCTGCAATCAATTTTATTGATTGGTTCTCTTTTCTAAACATAGATGTGACAGCGCAAGGCGTTACTATGCCCCTATCAGAATGGGTGGCTCAATACGCTTGTGTGCAAACCAATTATGTTATGACTATTGCTGGTCTTATAGCTATTGGCATACTTGCCATAAAGCGCATAAAGAAATGGTGGTGGTACGTATTTTTTGCCATACTTACAATAGTCTCCATTACTTCTGTAGGTATGCATACGGCAAACTATGGTGAATTTGAGTCTGGAGTTCTCACCACAAAACTTGTAGGAAGTTATGTGGATATGTCATTTACTATCTTCACTGCCTGGTCAGGAGTATGTTGTTTCATTTTTGAATTTTGTGACAAGAAGTTCAAAAAACCCTTTGCGTTAGCAATAACGTCATGGACAACTCTTGTAATTCTAACATTGACTATTGAAGTTTTTGTTTTCAAAGATAGACCGTTATTTATTTTAGGCGGCGGCGCAGCTATGGACGGCGCAAAAGGCGGCTTTTCTATTGCAGAAATATGTTGTTTCCTTACCGCATTACCTATTGTTCCGATTTCTGTTATCAATGCAAAAAAACTGGACAAAACAGAAGTGGGTTTAGTCGGCTTTGTTATATCTATATTTGTAATAGGATTTCTTGTAAGCAACCTTTTTGGCGACAATCAAATTAACTCTTTGCTATTAGGCAACGTACATACTCATTCTATATGGCATATCCTTAATGGATTAGGCGCGTTAACCTTGGTATTTTGGATAGATTATCGCAACTTTAAAGATATTGCCGAAGGCAAAACCGCCACGCCTGGCATTAAAAGCTATACATTACTTAAAGATACTAAAACCAAAGAGGAAGCAAAAGAAGTTCTTGCCGCTAGCGAGAATGAAAACTTCAAGCGTAAAGAACTAAACAACTGGACTATAATCACCGGCTTAGTATATTTATATGTACTGGTATCCCTTATCGGTACAATTGTAGGATTTGTAAAAGGTATGGCTGGCGATTATGCGCAATATAACTTTAGTCCCTATCAATTTTCAATTACTTGCGCAATACTCTTTGTAGGACTCAATATAATAGGTGTCTTTACTGTGATAAAACTCGTTAAAATAATAAAAGGCTATAAAAAACAGGATTTCGAAATAAAACAAGCATAATCACAACACACACAAAACACCAAAAAACCTCAAAGAAGCAGGCGCCTACGAAATGCAAATAAAAGAAGAACTAGAAAAATTGGGGTATACCGTAGACGTAAACCTTGGTAAGGACGGGGTCACCGGTTCAAATCCGGTTAGCAGCTCCAAAAAGCATCGAAAACGCTTGTTTACGGTGCTTTTCTTTATCGTGAACACTTGCGGAGCAAAATGGCATAAAAAAGGCATA
>JAAYNX010000186.1 GCA_012520615.1 Clostridiaceae bacterium
CGGTAATCATAGGTGAGGTGCTTTTTGGAAAGCGTAATTTTTTCTTGAGACTTACTTCTCTTGCAATGGGTGCTATTACATATAGGATAATAATTGCATTTGTATTAAAGCTAGGTATGCATAGTAATGATTTAAAGTTGTTTACAGCTATTACAGTAGCAGTGGCTTTGGCTCTTCCAATAATTAAGGAATATCTCAACCCACCTAGAATTTCTATTGAGGAGGGTGAGTAATATGCTGAAAGTAGACCGAATATATAAAGTGTTTAATCCCGGAACAGTAAATCAAAAGGTCGCTTTGCGAGATGTAAGCATACAAATGGAAGAAGGGGACTTTATTACTCTTATAGGCGGTAATGGAGCCGGAAAATCTACCCTGCTAAATTGTGTAGCCGGTGTTTATGGAGTTGATAAGGGTACAATCAATATTGCTGGAACGGATGTGACAAAATTACCTGAACATAAGCGTGCAAAAATGCTGGGACGAGTTTTTCAAGATCCGATGATGGGTACTGCTTCAGATATGATTCTTGAAGAAAACTTAGCTTTAGCTTTACGACGAGGCCAACACAGAGGTTTTAAATGGGGAATAACAAACAAGGAAAGAGAAACGTACAGACAAATACTTTCTCATTTGAGCCTGGGTCTTGAAGACAGACTCCACACCAAAGTGGGACTCCTTTCCGGCGGACAAAGACAAGCTATAACTCTTCTGATGGCAACCATTAAAAAACCAAAACTTCTATTGTTGGATGAGCATACAGCAGCACTTGATCCTAAAACAGCTGAAAGAGTATTATTTATGACAGACCAATTGATTGAGGAAAACAACTTGACTGCTATGATGGTGACACACAATATGCGTGATGCCATAAAGCATGGTAATCGACTGATAATGATGCATGACGGGCGAATAATACTGGATATCAAAGGCGAAGAAAAGAGGAAACTCACAGTAGAGGATATTTTGAAACGTTTTGGCAGTGCAAGCGGCGAAGAATTCGCATATGATCGCACACTCCTGTCCTAAATTATTCAATGTTATTGGAAAATCAAATGTATTTATGGATGTTTAAGAAGGTTGTCTCATAAGGATGTATTCGGTATCTTGAGACAACCTCGTTTTTTTTAATTGAATTTGTATCTTGAGTTGACTCTAGTCAGTATGAGTGTCTCTTGTCACTCTTAGCAAAGCGAAGAATCTTATACCTCACGGTCATTCTGAGCAAAGCGAAGAATATATTTATTGGAATAAAAGATCCTTCGACTACGCTGCGCTCCGCTCAGGATGACAGCATGGGGGGCTTTGCTCCGCTCAGGATGCAATTGCACTTTGATTTTGGTAACGGGTGATTTTATTCATACGAAGTATCAATGTTATCGGGCACCCGTTCAAAATCTTTGATTTTGGTAACGGGTGATGTTATTATTAAAACAACTAAACTAGGGGGTGTGTTATGAAACTGACACAAGAAGAAAAATCTTGGATTCTATACGATTGCGCAAATTCTGCTTATTCTATAGCTATCACAACTGCACTTTTCCCTATAATATTTGGTATGTTTAAAAGTAATGGAAGCAGTATGGACTTGGGCTATTTTAATACTATAGCCAGTGTTTTTATAGCTGTTCTCAGTCCTATTCTGGGTACCATTGCTGACTACAAAGACAAGAAAAAGCGGTTTTTCCTTTTCTTCTTTATCATAGGTGTTACATTTACCGCTTCGTTAGCATTAGTTCAACCTGAAAGTGGAATGAGGCTTCTTATAGCAATATTCTACGTATTATCGGCAGTCGGTTTTTCCGGGGCTAATATTTTTTATGACTCGTTTTTAGTGGATGTCACCTCGGATGAAAGAATGGATAAAGTTTCAACAAGAGGATTTGCATTTGGATATATCTCAAGTGTGATACCTTTTGCAATAAGCCTATTGATGGTTCTGGCTCTTGGCATGGATAAGGCTGTCGGATATCAGATCGGTTTTATAATCACCGCTGTTTGGTGGGGCCTTCTTACAATGCCAATGATTAAAAATGTCAAGCAAAGGCACTATATCGAATCGGAGCCAAGCCCGGTAAAAAACAGCTTCAAACGTCTTGCAAGCACAGTCACAAATATTAAGAAACATAAAACAGTTGCGGTTTTTTTAATTGCTTACTTTTTATATATTGATGGTGTTGACACAATAATAAAAATGGTTGTTCCTTATGCTACGACGGTTTTAGGTACAGATGCACTGGATACATTTACATTACTTGCCATACTGCTTGTAATTCAGATAATAGCCTTCCCTTGTGCCATAATTTACGGAAATCTTGCCAAGAAGTATTCTACTAGATTAATGATTACTGTTGGCATATTTACATACATAATTGCCTGCATAGCGGCATATTTTATTACTTCCATATGGCATATATTTGTGCTTGGTGCTTTAGTCGGTTCAGCTCAAGGGGGCATTCAGGCTCTGAGCAGATCCTATTATGCCAAGATAATTCCAAAGCAAAATTCTAATGAATTTTTTGGATTTTATAATATATTTGGTAAATTTGCAGCTATTATCGGCCCCGGATTAATGGCGTTAACAACTACAATTACGGGTAATGCAAAACTAAGTATTTTTTCTATTATTCCTCTATTTATTGCAGGTTTCTTTGTGTTTTTGACCTTGCCGAAAGATACGAATGAGGCGTAAGTATTACTACTATCCCGTTAAAAAAGTATAGTCTGAATATAATAACCAAGTAAGAATAAGTATTGTAAAAAATATGATAAAGTATACAATTTGCATAAAAGTGTGAGATAATAGTTACGACATTTTTTTGTCGCAAAAATGATTAAATATTTGAAGCGAGGAAAATGATGAAGATTTTGTACTGGCACCGATTTATTTATAGAATACTAAAAATAATTGTAAGACCTTTTCTGACAAAAAAGCTAAAGTATTCATATGAAATAGCGAAACCTACACATCATCCATATATTGTTTTAGCAAACCATAATACAGACTATGATCCTTTGTTGATTGGTTTAGCTTTCCCAGACCAAATGTATTATGTTGCAAGTGAACATATATTCAGATGGGGGTTTATCAGCAAGCTAATTAACTTTCTTGTTTCTCCTATTCCAAGAGTGAAGGCCATAACGGAAATACAGACAGTAATTAATATATTAAAGAGATTAAAAGCAGGAGCAAATGTCTGCATGTTTGCCGAAGGGAATCGATCCTTTAGCGGGGAAACTGGTCAAATTCATCCCGCAACGGGTAAACTAA
>JAAYNX010000045.1 GCA_012520615.1 Clostridiaceae bacterium
CCAGTCTGCTATTATTTGCATCATCTGATGTCTATTTTGTCATGCGGTTTTCAAGGTTCTAATTTTAATATTAAAAACTTATGTTTTTTAACAAGTATCTATTGACTTCATATAGTTAGTCTCTTTGTTTATTATTTAACAACCCTTACAGTATAAATATATCACTTGTTAAATTAATAATAAAATGATATTATCTAATAATAGTTATAGGTAAAACCTATAAGAGATTTTTATTTAGTTCAGAATTGAAGGCGATTATATGACGATAAGGCATTTAAGAATATTCATTGAAGTGGTTGATAGCGGTAAAATGAGCACTGCTGCAACAAGACTTTATATTTCTCAACCTACTGTTAGCCAAGCAATCAGAGAATTGGAACAGCATTATGGAGTACTTTTGTTTGAACGCCTCAACAAGAAGTTATTTATAACGGAAAAGGGTAAGAGGCTTCTTTCCTATGCAAGAAATGTGGTTAAACAGTTTGATGATATGGAAGAAATGATGTTAACAGATAATTATGTAGAGAAAATTAGAATTGGTGCAACCATTACAGTTGGTAATTGTATTCTTGGCGAAGTAATTAAAAACTTCAAAGAAACGAATCCACACGTTGAAACATACTCCTATGTAGGTAATACAAGGGACATAGAGGAAAAACTATTAATATCTGAATTAGATATTGGCATTGTAGAAGGAAAGGTTAAAAGTTCGGATTTGATTTCTATCCCTGAAGTAGATGATTTCTTGGTTCTTGTCTGCAGTACAAAGCATCCTTTTGCTAATAAAAAAACTATTAAGCTAAAAGACCTGGAAAGTGAAAGATTTGCTATGAGGGAACAGGGCAGTGGAACCAGAGAGCTGTTTGAAAGATACATGCAGGAAAAAGGAATACCAATAAAAATAGCTTTTGAGGGTAACAGCTCTGCTTCCATTAAAAAATCTGTTATTGATAATCAATGCTTAGCGGTAATTTCTATTCGACTGGTAGAAGAGGAAGTTAAAAGCGGAAAAATACATGTCATTCAGAATAAAGACAGTGACTGGGATAGATATTTTAACGTTGTATACCATAAAAATAAGGCTGTGACTGATGAAATGGAGAGCCTCATTGAGGTGGTAAAAAATTATAAACATGTAGATATCCTTAAAGGAATTAATACAGGGAAATTAACAAAATGAAGTACAAGTTCAGCTTTTCTACTTCTTGAAAACAATAATCCCTGCAATCATAAGAGCCACGCCAATAAGCTTACTCCATTCAAAGCATATCTTTTCGGTGCCGAAAATTCCAAAAGCCTCAATTAAGCAAGAAACAACAAGTTGAGCCAATAAAATCAGCATTGTCGCATATGCCGGGCCTAAACCAGAAATACTTTTTATAACAGTGAAAGTAATAAATGCACCGATTACACCACCGAATAAATATAATTTGTTTTCTACATTAAATACTGATAATAGGTTTTCACGGCCTGTGAAAAACCATATACTTATGCTTACGATAAAAGCTGTTAATTGCACCCAGCTATTTGTAGCCCACATATTAGAAGAATCCATTACACGAGTGTTAAAAACGCCTTGTACACTCATTAATAACCCGGCAAGCAATGCCAATAATATACCAGCCAAAGAACGCCTCCTATTAAAACGGTATTCTAGTATAGTGTTCCTCAAAAAATAAAATTAAACAATGTTTTTTAATAATCTTGATTTAGGTCAATTTAGTTTCTTGATATCATTGCTAAAATAAAATTGTGGAAACTGAAAATATATAAATAGGAAAGAGGGAGATAATATGTCAACAAAATTAACATTTAACCAGGTTAAGGAAAGTCATTTTAAAACATTAGGGCAATATGTACCGATTGTAGCAAGAGTTCATGGAGGTACTCACCCGGAATTCCATGAAGTTCGCAAATTATTTGATGCAATAATTAAGAAAACAAAAGAAGCCGGATTAGAAAAACCTGAATTAAACGAAGAATTTGCACAATTAAGAAAAATAACAGATAACTACACCGTTCCGGGTGATGTGTGCGAAAGCTATGAAGCAGTGTATAACATGTTAGCTGAATCAGATAAAGCCTATCATGCTTAGGTAGAAAATTAAAAGAATTACCCCGTACCTCAATATTGAATAAAGAAGGTGATGAAATGATTCAGAGGTTTATATTAGGTAAGAAAAATCACATAACATTAGTAAGTGCAGTTTTAATTGCAATTGCATTTATTAATAAGTGGACAATCGGCAATATGGGTATATTTATTTGGTCGCTGGTTATTGCCTCTGTTTTAGGTGTTGCACCTATTGTAATCCAAGCGTATCAAGCATTAAAAGTGAAAGTTGTCAGTATCGATGTTTTAGTAACCCTTGCAGTTGTCGGAGCTTTTGCAATCAAGAATTTTGAAGAATCGGCGATAGTTACATTCCTATTCCTATTTGGAGCTTATCTGGAACAACGTACCTTGAATAAAACGCGCTCAGCAATTAAAGAATTAACTCAAATGGCGCCGGAAAGTGCTTTAAAGCAAATGGAAAACGGTGAATTTGAAGAGGTAGAAGTAGATGAAGTCGATGTGGGAGACATTTTACTTGTTAAAACTGGTGCAAAAGTGCCTGTTGACGGCACGGTTTTAACAGGGGAAGGGCATATTAATGAAGCCAGTATAACCGGTGAATCTGTTCCGGTAAGCAAGAAAAAAGACTCACAGGTTTATGCCGGAACCATATTAGAAAATGGAACTATTCAGATAGTGGCTGATCGTGTAGGCGAAGATACTACTTTCGGTAGAATTATTGAATTAGTTGAAGAGGCACAGGACTCAAAATCAGAAGCAGAACGTTTCATTGATAGATTTTCTAAATACTACACTCCGGCTGTACTAGTTCTTTCTGTTATTGTATGGTTGTTTTCACAAGATATTGAGCTAGCAGTTATAATATTAGTTCTGGGATGCCCGGGAGCACTTGTTATCGGTGTGCCAGTTTCAAACGTCGCCGGTATTGGCAATGGTGCAAGACACGGTGTTCTCCTAAAAGGCAGTGAAGTTATCAACGATTTTAGTAAGGTTGATACAATAGTATTTGACAAAACAGGTACATTGACAATAGGAAATCCTAAAGTGGCAGACACAGAAATTTATACGGATAACGCTGATGAAGTATTAAGTTACCTAGCAAGTGTTGAAAATGAATCAGATCATCCTTTAGCAAAAGCAGTTGTAGAGCATATTGGAGATACAAAGCTTTATACGGTTGAAAACACAGATGTTGTAAAAGGTGGAGGAATTGTCGCCTATGTTGACAGTCATAGAGTTGCAGTGGGAAATGTTGCGCTGATGGAACAGGAAAATGTACCTCTGGATGAAAAAGCTCGTGCCGATATTGCTAGATTCGAAAAAACTGGAAACTCTCTTGTTTTAACATCAGTAGACGGTCAATTGAAAGCGCTAATGGGTATTCGTGATCAAATCCGTCCGGGAGTAAAAGCAGACCTTCAAAAGCTTAAAAAAATGGGGGTTAAGAGCCTAGTAGTTCTTTCGGGAGATAATCAGGGAACCGTTGATTTAGTAGCACGAGAACTTGGACTTACAGAAGCTCATGGGCACATGTTACCGGAAGATAAATCAGCATATATTAAAGGATTGCAAGCTAAAGGAAAAATTGTCGCATTCGTCGGAGATGGGGTAAATGATAGTCCTTCACTGGCGCTGGCACAAATCGGTATTGCTATGGGGAGCGGTACAGACGTTGCAATTGAAACTTCTGATGTTGTCTTGATGAATTCAGATTTCAGTCGCTTACCGCATGCGTTAGGTTTAACAAAAGCGACGGCTAATAATATGCGACAAAACATATTTATAGCAGTTGGAGTTGTGTTAACTTTACTTGCCAGTGTATTCTTCAGTGAATGGATGAATATGTCAATAGGTATGCTGGTACATGAAGCAAGTATATTAGCCGTTATATTAAATGGTATGAGACTACTTAGGTACAAATTAAGATAACATATTAAATATGTTTAAATAAATAATTAAAAGAAAGAGGAGCGATGAAAAATGAAGAAAGCAACTATTCAATTAGAAACATTCACATGTCCATCCTGTATGCAAAAAATCGACAACGCAGTAAAATCAGTAGAAGGCGTAGATAAGGAAAGCGTAAATGTGATGTTTAACTCAAGTAAAGCAAAATTAAACTTTGATGAAGAAAAGACATCAATCGAAAAAATTGAAAATGCAATTACTGCATTAGGTTATGAAGTAAAAAAATCTCTAGTAAAAGATTTATAGAATATGATGCTTAATAATAATCAAACCGACCTTTGTATGTTAGACCTATAATCTAGCATTCAGGGCCGGTTTTTCTTTTGTGCCAGATTGTCTAAAAACCTATTTTCCTAAAATTAGAGCGGTATTATATACAAGTATCCTAGGAATTGTTTATAAGATGTTTCTCATGGTTAAAATAATTGGTAAAGTGTTTTTTAAGTGGAGGCGAGAAATGGAATCATTTAAAAGAATACCTGCACATATTGGCATAATACCCGACGGAAACAGAAGATGGGCGGAGCAAAACGGGTTCCAAAAAAAAGATGGGTATCAGCATGGTATTTGGCCGGGCTTTGAGCTTTACAAGATTATGATTCAATATGGCATAAAGGAAGCAACATTTTATGGGTTCACCAAGGACAATAATAAAAGAGAAATGAAACAGCGAGAAGCTTTTACAAAAGCATGTGTGGAGGCTGTCAAACTATTAGAGGATCGAGATGCGAATTTACTGATTATCGGTAATACAGATTCCAAAGCATTTCCACCCGAATTATATAAGTATGCCAATAAAAGAGTCCATTTTGGGCGGGGTTTAATAAATATCAATTTCCTTGTAAATTATGATTGGGAGTGGGATTTAAATAGTCTGATTAATAATAAGCGTTTAGCATCCTATGATATCCCTAGGATTGATTTAATCATAAGATGGGGAGGACGCAGAAGGTTAAGCGGCTTTTTGCCCGCCCAGTCTGTCTATGCAGACTTCTACATTATTGATGATTATTGGCCAAGTTATAATGAGAGACATTTTCTTGAAGCTATGAGATGGTATCAAAATTGCGATGTGACGCTGGGAGGCTGAAAAGCTATTACAGCGTTATATTGTAGTCCCTATTTGCATATAAAAAAATTAATTCCATTTTATAAGATTGTAGTTTTATAGTAAGTTGTTTTTATGGTATTATACAATTATGATCCTTTTTTCTCGCCGAGAATTTAATGTTGGAAGAACGGTTAAACTCAAATGTATTATCGGTGTAAACAGAAGAATATCTTTATACGTGATATAAAAATTTTGCAATAGTATATGTAGAATTTTTATATGAATCAATCTAAGTGATTTTATGAACATAAAACAAATCTAAATAACAATAACATACGAATACAAAAAATAAATTGTATTGGAGTGATAGTATTTGGTATCACAAAAAGAAAAAAAAGAATACAAATTTGCTGTGTTGGGCGCAGGGCACGGTGGAACTGCTATGTCCGGGCATCTTTCTCTGTGCGGCATTGATGTGAGTTTATATAATCGCGGGGAAGACAGAATTAGAGCAATCAAAGTAGGAAGAGGAATCGAAATTATTTCGAACAGTGATAGTATTCCCCATGGGTTTGCAGAGCTGAAAATTATTACTACGAATATTGCTGAGGCTATTCAGGGAAGGGATGTCTTAATGGTTGTGCTCCCTGCGACAGGTCATAAGTTTATTGCTGAACAGCTTGTACCACACCTTGTAGATGACCAGATCATTGTTCTCAATCCGGGAAGAACGGGAGGGGCCCTTGAGGTTTTGAACATATTAAAAGAACAAGGTTGCAAAGCCGATGTTGTTGTGTGTGAAGCGCAGACTCTTCTTTATGCCAGTCGCTCAATTAATCCGGCCCAAACCCAAATCTTCCGCATTAAAAACAGCGTTCCGGTAGCAGCTATTCCGTCACATCGGACCCCTGAAGTAATTAAAGTGCTTCGTACAGCATTGCCGCAGTTTATACCCGGTGATAATGTTATAAAGACCAGCATTAATAACATCGGTTCAATTTTTCATCCGGCAGTCACTGTGCTAAATGCAGGGAGAATAGAAAGCACTAATGGTGATTTTGAATATTATACAGAAGGTATAACTCCATCAGTTGCATTGATACTGGAAAAAATGGACAGAGAGAGGGTTTGTGTTGCCGAGGCTCTGGGATTTCAGGCTATGACAGCTCGAGAATGGTTGTATATAGCTTACGATGCGGCAGGGCGCACGCTTTACGAGGCAATGCGTAATAATCGTGGTTACGATGGCATTATGGCCCCAAAGACAGTCATGCATAGGTATATTACAGAGGATATTCCAATGAGCTTAGTTCCCATTGCATCTCTTGGTAGATTTTGCGGTGTACCTACCCCCACCATTGATTCAATTATTTTGATGGGATCCATCCTCCACGAAACGGATTATTGGGAAAGTGGGCGAACAGTTGAACGGATGGGGCTTGCTGGAATGACTTTACGAGAAATCCGCAGCTTTATTACAGAGGGCAAGAAATACAATTAAAGGGGAGATCGACCATGAAAGGAAAAATTATTGCAGGAGCAATAGGAAACTGCGTTCATGTCGCCGGCGTGGTTAGATTTCTGAAGTTGGCCGAAGAAATGGGTTACGAGACACGGTTTCTAGGTGCGGCTGTTCCAGTTGACGAATTTATACGTGAGATTCGAGCTTTTGAGCCTGATATCATTGGTTTGAGCTATCGGTTAACTCCAGAGGTGGCTGAAAAGCTTCTTCAGGATTTCAAGATGAAAATTGGTGAGGATGCGCTTTGTAAATACCGATTCGGATTTGGAGGAACTCCCCCGGTCTGCCGGGTTGCAGAAGAAACAGGAATATTTGAGCGCTGTTTTACGGGGTTAGAAAACACCTCAAAGGTTATGGAGTTTTTAGGATACAGGCAAGGCGCCTGTGTGATAAAGCAGAATTGTGATAACCTGATTGAAAGGATGAAAGCAGCAAAGCCTACACCCTTACTCAGACATCATTTCGGCCTTCCCAATCTGGAAAAGACCATACAGGGAATACGCAAGATCGCCGAGGCTGATGTCCTAGATATTATTTCTATAGCACCGGACCAGAACGCTCAGGAATCTTTCTTCAGACCGGAAGAAATGGATCCTATGCAAAGCGGCGCCGGTGGTGTCCCGATACGTCAAAGGGATGACTTAATTCGATTTAAAGAAGCGAGCCGGGCAGGAAACTTTCCCATGCTTCGTATTTATAGCGGTACTAGAGACTTGGTATCATGGGCCGAGCTTTCTAAAGAGACTATTAACAATGCTTGGGGAGCTGTGCCTCTTTGCTGGTATAGTGTGCTTGACGGTAGGTCAAAACGCATTCCTGAAAGGGCTATACATGAAAACCAGGAAACAATGCGGTGGTACGGGAAAAACGGTATTCCGCTAGAAGTAAACGAAGCTCACCACTGGAGCCTTCGGGATGCCCATGATGCCATCGCTGTTGTCATGGCGTACTTGGCAGCTTACAACGCAAAAGCTATGGGGGTCAGGCACTATGTGGCTCAATATATGTTCAATTCGCCGCCCATGATATCACCGGCTATGGATTTGGCGAAGATGCTGGCTAAAATTCAGCTTATAGAATCACTACACGACGAAAACTTTACTTCATATAGACAAGTGCGAGCAGGACTGCTCCATCTCTCTCCCAGAGAGAATGTTGCAAAAGGTCAGTTGGCTGCTTCCACTGTGCATGCACTCCAGATTAAGCCCGATATTATCCATGTGGTTGGATATTGCGAAGGTGACCATGCTGCAGAGGCTGCTGATGTGATTGAAAGCTGCGAAATTGTTCAAGGCGTTATTCAAAATTGTGTTACTGGCAATGCCGATTCTAAAGCGGACCCCATAGTAATTGCCAGGAGGGATGAGCTTTTAAGTGAAGCTTCGGTTATTTTGAATGCCATCGCACAATTGAGCAAGAGAATCGGAAATCCTCAAACAGGAGATCCTTTAACAAATCCTGTGGTATTAGCCGAAGCTATAAGGGTTGGAATACTGGATGCACCACATTTAAAAGGAAACCCTTACGCTTCGGGCCGATTAGAAACTCGCTGCATAGACGGCGGAATAGATGCATGGAGCCATAAGGACGGAAAGAGGCTATTTGAGAAAGAAAGGTTATATGAGTTTATTAATAATTAATTAAGTGAGGTACAAAAGTATGTATTGTGCAAATTCAGCGAGATATTCAGAGATGAAGTATAATCGTGTCGGAAAAAGCGGGCTTAAACTACCTGCGGTATCACTTGGGCTTTGGCATAATTTTGGAGGCATTAACAATATATCCAATATGAAAGCTATGGTTACCGGAGCTTTTGATTTAGGAATTACGCATTTTGATTTGGCAAACAATTATGGCCCTCCGCCGGGCTCAGCCGAAGAGAATTTCGGCAAAATACTTAGTGAAGAGCTTTGCTCTTATAGAGACGAAATAATTATTTCAAGCAAGGCCGGGTATACTATGTGGGATGGCCCCTACGGTGATTTTGGATCAAGGAAATATATTATAGCAAGCTTAGATCAAAGCCTTAAACGTATGGGGCTTGAATATGTTGATATTTTCTATCATCATCGCCCTGATCCGGAAACACCAATTGAGGAAAGTATGCTGGCGTTGGATGCTACTGTAAGACAAGGAAAAGCACTATATGTTGGATTATCAAATTACAATCGCGAGCAAACAAAGGCTGCTTATAATATTCTGAAGGAATTGAAAACACCGTTTATTATTCATCAGGACAGATACTCAATATTGGATCGCTGGATTGAGGATGACGGTCTTAAGGATTATGCATATGAGATAGGTGTAGGAATTATTGCATTTAGCCCTCTTGCTCAAGGTATGCTGACAGACAGGTATCTTAACGGAATACCTGATGATTCACGTGTTGCACGTGGTATTTCTAATCATATGCAAAAAGAAAAATTGACCGATAGGCAGATTGCCATGATAACGAAACTTAATAATCTTGCTCAGAATCGTGGACAGACTCTTGCAGAGATGTCACTTGCTTGGATTTTGAAAGATCAAAAGGTTGCATCTGTTCTAGTAGGTGCAAGTAAGGTATCTCAAATAGAGGACAATGTGAAATGTATTAATAAACTCGATTTTAGTGAAGATGAAATTAAGGCAATTGATAAGATTGTCTACGAAGGTAAAGATAAGTAAAAAGTTTGTTCGTACCTTTAAAAGTATATATTTCTTTGTATTTTGAGTGTTCAAATATTTTGAGACTTTACTTTTATCGTTGCCTCTATTAGAATATAACTAAATTAAGATATTTTGCGCCTCTCTAGGCGTTGAAAAATCGTGCCAAGGCTATGAAGGGAAGAAGTAGGTCGGTATAACGTTATTAAGAGAGCATTCGGTTGGTGAGAGAATGTTGACGCACTGATTCAAATACATCCCGGAGCTGCCACCTGAACTAACAGTAGGGTGTGATGGGTGCGCCCAATACAGCGCGCGAGTGTGTTTACACTCATTGAGGGGAACTCTGCGAAGAATTCCCAAATAAGAGGTGGTACCGCAGTTTTGCCCTCTGTTCCAATAGGAGCAGGGGGTTTTTATGTTGCTCCAGCATTGGTTCCCGAACGACAAATAGTTAGGAACAAACAGGCAACTTAATATAAATATTATAAAAGGAGTTGTTATAATGACAATTTATGACGAACTGGTGGCTCGTGGCTTAATCGCGCAGGTTACCGACGAAGAAGGCATTAAAGAGCTTATTAATAACGGTAAAGCAACATTCTATATTGGATTTGACCCAACTGCCAATTCTTTGCATGTTGGTCATTTTATGGCGCTATGCCTTATGAAGCGTCTGCAGATGGCGGGGAACAAACCGGTAGTTCTTATAGGCGGCGGCACCGCATATATAGGGGATCCATCGGGTAGGACAGACTTACGTTCCATGATGACACCCGAAACAATTCAACATAACAGTGAGTGCTTTAAGAAGCAGATGGAAAGATTCATTGAATTTGGTGATGGCAAGGCAATAATGGTTAATAACGCAGACTGGCTTTTGAAACTTAATTATGTCGATGTCCTTCGTGAAGTTGGAATCCATTTTTCTGTAAATAATATGCTGCGTGCAGAATGCTATAAACAGAGAATGGAAAAAGGACTGTCATTCTTAGAATTAAATTATATGATTATGCAGTCCTACGATTTTTATTACCTATACCAGAATTACGGATGCAATATGCAGTTTGGCGGTGACGATCAGTGGTCTAATATGCTAGGAGGCAGAGAACTGATTCGACGTATATTGGGTAAAGATTCCTACGCTATGACTATTACGCTATTAATGAATTCTGAAGGTAAAAAGATGGGAAAAACTGCGAGGGGTGCGGTTTGGCTTGATCCTAACAAAACCTCACCTTTTGAATTCTACCAGTATTGGCGTAATGTTGATGATGCCGATGTTCTTAAATGCTTGCGTATGCTTACTTTCTTACCCCTTGAACAAATTAACGAGATGGATAAATGGGAAGGAAGTCAGCTAAATGAAGCCAAAGAGATTCTAGCTTTTGAGTTGACGAAATTGATTCATGGAGAAGAAGAGGCAAAGAAAGCCAAGGATGCTTCTCATGCACTCTTTGCAGGAGGCACTGATGATGCTAATATGCCATCTACTGAGATTATGGCAGATAAATTGATTGACGGTGCTATCAGTGCTATGGATCTGATAGTTGAATGCGGTCTGGTACCTTCCAAGAGTGAGGCAAGACGTATAATTCAACAGGGCGGATTATTTATTAATGACGTTAAGGTTGACTCCATTGGTTACACTATTACCTTAGAAGAATTGAAAAACGGTATCAAAATTCGTAAAGGAAAGAAAACCTACCATAAGGCATTTATTCGATGAATTACTGCCGAAAAACTCGAACCGATGGGGGCTGTCTCAAAACAGTATTTTGAGACAGCCCCTTTTTTATACAATCTAACTTACACAGATGTAGCCAAAAGCTGCAGCAGGATATTAAAAATAGAGGATGGTCAAATCTGCACTATTCCAAAATACCTATCTTAAGATAGGTCTGAATTATCAAATTATAGTCATTTTGGTTTATAGGAGTAAAGTATGCATTCATGTTAAACTTTAAATAGAGGGTGATATTATGCATATTTTATCTAATCATTTTAGAAGCCAAAAGGGTTCAGCAATAATCTTTTTTACTTTCTGCATGACAGTAGTTCTGGGTATGTGCGCCCTAGTAATCGATTTTGGAATAACTGTACATGAAAAAGTCAGCATTAGTAAAGCGGTAGACGCAGCAGCTTTGGCCGGGGCACAGGAGCTTATATTCGATAAGGACAATGCAGTAGCCGTGGCAAATAGCTACCTTGAAGCTAATGGTGTGGACCCTCTGGATGCCGAAATAGAAATATTTGATTCGGATACAAAAATTAGAGTAACTGTAAATAGTGAAGTAGACTATTATTTTGCTAAAATTTTAGGATTTGACAGTGGTATTGTTAATGCAACTGGTGTTGCAATGTGCGGCCCTGTAATCGGTGTGTATGAAGGAGTAAGGCCCTTTGCAATTGAGAAGCAAACACTGGAATTCGGGGTGGAATATATATTAAAAGAAGGTGGCGGCGGTGGCCATAACGGTAATTATGGAGCTTTGGCATTAAGCGGAAATGGAGCAAGTACATATGTTAACAATATTATTGATGGATACGATGGGAGATTGCGTGTAGGGGATTATGTGGAAACAGAGCCCGGAAACATGAGTGGACCTACTCAACAAGGAGTGAATACACTAATAAGCCGATGCAATCATACCCCGGAATGTACATTTAGTGATTATCATTCCAAATGCCCGCGTATAATAACAGTCATCATGGTTGATAATCTGCAAGTAAACGGCAGAAGTAATGTCAGAATTGAAGGATTTGCAAGGTTTTTTTTAGAAGAAGTTACGGGGCATGGCAATGAATCAATTGTTACCGGTAGGTTTTTAAATACGGTTATGTCCGGTGAGCTTGGTGATATACAAGACGATTTTGGGCTAAAAGGTGTAAAACTAATACAATAGTATTTCTACTTTTATTGTTATGCAGAGTTATTATATTATTTATTATCCGGGCTATAACGTTCTTCCACACGACTAAACAGCAGAGAAGATACCATGCCTAATGCAAACATTATTATTACCAAAGCCAGAGCGGTAATAAATGAAAGGCCTGATTCAAACAAGCCTTCAGGCATCAATCCAGGGGCTACCACTGTGGGGAAAATAGCCAAGGAAGAACCTAATACAGTTCCCAAAATCATATGATACATAATTTCATATTTTCGCTCGAAGAGTATACTCACAATCTTGGCAAAAGCGATAGTTGCGAGCAAAACGCCCAACATCAATGGTATTATGACGGAAAAATCCAAGTCTGAAATACCATCAGACATTTTGCTGTACAAACCAAAATAAATCAAGAAGTTTGAAGGTGAAAGTCCAGGTACAATGAATCCCAGACCCACCAATACTCCTCCGCCTATCCAAACTAAGAAACTTGGCTCAATAGCCGTCAATTGATTTTCGCCGCTCAACATCAGTATAAGAATTACAGATGCTGCCACAATTAAGGCTATATATCCCTGTTTGCCTCTTCCTTTTAATCCGGCTGACTTCCATAAGGAGGGTACAGTTCCGGCAACAAAACCGATAAAAAGGCTGACAAACTGTGCAGCATACTTACCAAAAGCCGCCGACACCAAACCTGCAAAGAGCAGAATACCCAAAATGCCTCCTATTCCAATCGGAAGGAAAAAGAAAAAATACTTCTTAAAATTTTTAGGGAAAGTTCCCAAAAATGATATCAGATGATCATATATCCCGAAAACAACCATGAGAACACCGCCTGATAAGCCGGGTAATATGGCTCCTATGCCAACCAAGGCTCCTTTAATGACTCTAATTAGCCAAGACATGGGAGTTTCACGCATATGCTCCAACCCTGTTTTATTATCTTTTGGATTCTCATTTAACTGTTTATTATCAATATTTTTCAACATACACACCTCAACTATTAATTACCGTTACATTTTATTATCTTGCACATAAGAAGTCAATTATTTGGGCAAAAAGCGTGACATTTCCTCGGGTGAATTATAAGCAGACATTATCACAAGTGAATCTTAAGGTGACATTATCACAAGTGAACCACACAGCAAGCAACCATCGTTTGACTTTGATAAGACTCAATGCTATAATTTTATAATGAAATTTAACCATTAAACCGTTGACGTGGAGATCAAAATGTAATATGCACTCACAGAGAGTGAGGGTAGGTGGGAGCCTCACAGTAAGCAGTACATTAAATGGACCACTGAGGGTGCAGTCAAAGGATTGATTTAGCAATCTGAGTATTCTGCAACGTATCAGCTGCGTAAAGGCTGAGGAATATAATAGTATTCCTATTTGAGGCAGGTTATCCTGCAAAACAAGGTGGCACCACGGGTTATTACACTCGTCCTTGACATTTATTGATGTCTATTGGATGAGTGTTTTTTGTTTGTTTAGGAGGTTCATATGGCAAAAAAACTACTAATGGGAAACGAGGCTATTGCATTAGGGGCTATGCGTGCGGGAGTCAGCGTTGTGACAGGTTATCCCGGCACACCGTCAACAGAAATTTTGGAAACCGTTGCAAAACATAATGACGGAAAGTTTTATGTTGAATGGTCTGTAAATGAGAAGATTGCTCTTGAGGTTGCTGCAGGAGCGGCTTACGCTGGTGCTCGATCTATGGTTACAATGAAGCAGGTAGGTCTTAATGTGGCATCCGATCCCCTTATGAGCCTTAATTACATAGGTATAAAGGGTGGAATGGTTATTGTTGTAGCAGACGACCCCGGCCCTATTTCATCACAAACAGAGCAGGATACCAGGCATTTTGGAAAGTATGCTAAAATAGCTGTTTTTGACCCATCCACTCCGGAAGAAGCTTATACAATGGTAGCCGATGCTTTTGATCACTCTGAAAAATACGGCCGCCCGGTAATATTGAGGCCAACAACACGGGTATGCCATAGCTGTGCATCAGTTGAAATATTAGAGAATATACCTAAAAAAGTGCCGGAAGGATTTGAAAAGAATAGCAGATGGGTTATATTCCCTAAATTATCCTACGAGAATAAAATAAAAATCGAAGATAATTTAAGAAAAATGAGCGATGATTTTTCCGGGTACGAGAGGAATTTTATTACCGGTAACGGAAGGAAGGGCATTGCCACAGGTGGCGTAAGTTATTCCTATGTTAGTGAGGCACTTAATAACCCATCAGTAGGGTTTGATAGTGTGTCTGAAAATGAATCCGTAAGCACCTTGTCAAGTGGGTGTAAACTGATGAAAATATCAACAAGCCCTTTTCCTCAAAAATTGGCTCTAGAATTTTTGCAGGGGCTGGATGAAGTGCTTGTTGTCGAGGAACTTGACCCGGTAATTGAAAACGAATTAATCTATCTTTGCGGATTGCATAATTTAAAGGTCAAAATTTATGGAAAGCTAACCGGACACATTAAAAATGCAGGAGAAAACACCGTAGATAGTGTAATAGCAGCAGTTAGAAGCTTTCTTGGTGAAAATATGAACGCCAATTTCGAAAATCAAGCCAATTTAATTACTAAAGCTGAGGAAGATGCCAGTGCTAGTACCAATACAAATGCTAGTACTGATTCTTTAACAGAGCCGCCTGAACTTCCAATTCGTCCACCTGTACTCTGTGCAGGATGCCCCCACAGAGCATCGTTCTTTGCTGTGAAAGAAGCAACTAAAGGATTAAATGCAGTCTATTCAGGAGATATAGGCTGCTACACCTTAGGAAATGCAATGCCGCTTAATATGGTGGATACCTGCCTATGTATGGGTGCCGGAATAACTGTTGCACAGGGGCTTCATCGAGTTGAGCAAAATAGAATTAACTTTGCATTTATTGGTGACTCAACCTTTTTCCATACAGGAATACCGGGTATTATAAACGCAGTTTATAATCAAACCGATATAATTGTGGTTATCCTTGATAATTCCACAACAGCTATGACAGGTCACCAGCCACATCCCGGGCTTGGAAAGACAATGATGGGAAACATCTCGGATGTGATTAGCATCTATGATGTGGTTTCATCATTAAAGGTTACTAAGATTGTAAGGGCAAACCCTTTTGATACTGAAGCTGCCAAAAATGCAGTTAATGCTGTTATTAATGAAAAGGGAGTACGAGTTATTCTATATGAAGCGCCTTGCATTTTTGTTACTAAAAGCAAAGAACCATATGTTGTAGATACTGAGAAATGTACCGGGTGCAAGATTTGTATAAATAAGCTGGGATGTCCTGCAATTGAGATGGATGGGAAAAAGGCCAGAATTAATCCTACTCTTTGTACAGGATGCGGCATATGCGCGGATGTATGCAAGTTTGGTGCAATTGGAGGTAAGCGGAATGACTAATATATTAATTGCAGGAGTTGGTGGGCAAGGTACGGTTCTTGCCTCAAAATTGATTGCGGCGGCAGCAATGAGCAAAGACTTTGAGGTGCGCACTACCGAAACCATCGGAATGGCACAGCGTGGAGGCTGTGTAGTAAGTCATATTCGTATGGGAAGTAAAATTAATTCACCACTTATTTCTCGCAAAAATGCCCATGCCATTATAGGATTTGAGCCAGCCGAGGCAGTTAGAATTCTCCCTTATCTTTCGGACGATGGTTTAATGATAGTGTGCGACACAGCTATGAAGCCTGTTACAAGCTCTCTTAAAGGAGATACTTACAAGGGATCTGATATGATAGATTATCTTAAGAAAAACGTAAAAAAACTTGTAATTATTGATGGAGAGAAGCTTTTAAAGGAATGCGGCAATGCAAAAACATTAAATGTAGCACTTTTAGGCACAGCAGTAGAAAGCGGTGTATTTCCTTTTAACGCAGACGAAATGAAGAATGTTTTGCGAGATACACTGCCACAGCGGTTTTTAGAAATCAATCTCAACTCATTTGAAATCGGAAGGAGAATGTACAATGAAACCCGAAATGCTGGATAAAATTAAAAGGGCTATTAATAATGCAGTTAAAGGTAACTTCTATAAGAATCGTTTTAAGGATATCGACATAAATAGTATAAATTCAAAAGAGGATTTTGAAAAACTTCCCTTTACAGATAAGAATGACTTGCGAGAAGCTTATCCCCTTGGCCTTCAGGCTGTTCCCGATGAGCAAATCGTCCGTATTCATTCCTCCTCCGGCACAACGGGAACCCCTGTAATAATTCCTTATACAAAGAAGGATGTTGAAGACTGGGCTATTATGTTCAAACGCTGTTATGAAACAGCCGAAATAACGAACTTAGATCGTATACATATTACTCCCGGATATGGATTGTGGACGGCGGGAATAGGATTCCAAGCTGGTGCCGAGTTACTTGGAGCTATGTCTATTCCCATGGGCCCCGGTAATACCGAGAAACAAATAAAAATGATGATAGATATGAAATCTACGGTACTATGTGCTACCTCATCATACGCACTTTTACTTGCAGAAGAAATAGCAAAACGCGGGTGCAACGACGGGATTCACCTTAAAAAGGGCGTAATAGGTTCGGAGCGCTGGGGCGAAAAAATGCGTAACCGTATTGCCAATGAGCTTGGTGTTCAGCTCTATGATATATATGGGTTGACTGAAGTTTATGGGCCAGGTATCGGTATGAGCTGTAAATATGAGTGCGGAATGCATATGTGGACTGATTATTTATACTTTGAGATTATAGACCCTAAGACTGGGGAACTTGTCCCTGAAGGTGAAATAGGAGAGCTTGTAATTACAACACTCTGTAAAGAGGGAGCACCCCTTATCCGTTATCGAACCCATGATCTTACAAGGTTAATGCCAGGCAAATGCCAATGTGGCCTTGAGTACCCCAGAATTGATACAATTTTAGGGCGTTCTGACGATATGGTCAAAGTAAAAGGCACAATAATTTATCCGAGCAATGTTGATAAGCTTCTTTCAGGTATTGATGGGGTCAGCAGCGAATACCAGATAATGATTGATCATTTATATGGAAAAGACATTTTAACTTTATTTTTTGAGACCCCGCTTGAAATAGGTGAAAGCTCCGAAAAATTAGAAAGAATAGTTGTGCAAGAGTTTAAAAATAAGATTGGTATTACTCCCATAGCAAAGGCAGTGCGTATGTTTGAATTGCCACGGAGTGAAAAAAAGTCAACTAGAGTGTTTGATAACAGATATTAATACTAATTTATATCTATAACCAAATTGTTAACAAAGCCGGTGTGGGCAATTATTGCCTATACTGGCTTTAAATCTATTTGTTGTTTATAGAAAAGTTAAGAACAATATGCGAACAAAGCAAATAAAAGTAGTAGTTGTAAATAAAGTTTGTTATGTATTATAATAACATCTGAAATATTATCCATATAGTAGGGGGACTATAAATGAAAAAAACCATTGGCCTTTGCATACTATTAATACTGTTTTCCTCTTGTTCGTTTAATGAATATCAAAACAAAACTGACAAGAAAATTGAATCGGGTAATATTGTGCTAAAAGATATCGCATATAACAAAAAGCTTGAAGAAGCCCATAGTATATATATTCAAGAAGATGAGTCTTATGAACCATATTTGGTTATAGACGGCGATTATGATGGCGGCGTGCTTTTGCTGCGGAAATATTTGCTTGATGAAGGGATACAGTATAGTGAAGAGATGTCACATCAAACATTCGGAGGTTACTATCCTATAAGTATCATAGACGCCTATCTAAACACCACATTTTTGTCAAAGTTCCTACAATCCTTACAGGATAAAATTTTGGATACAACTATAAGTGTTGCCAATAAGGAAACAGTTGGTTCCGGTGGCTGGATTGATGAAACTGAGAATATAAACCGCAAAATATTTATCCTGTCAGCGACGGAATTAAATATTATGGGAAGCATGAAAGCCACTGAAGGAAAGCCGCTTGCTTACTATAAAAAAAGAGATGATTTAACTGCACAACTTAAGAGTGGAGCTAACGATGCATATTGGTTACGTACAGCATATCTATGGGATGACATTCAGGCTTGGGCTATTGGAGCAAACGGTGACATCGGCGGTATATCGGTATCATATACATTATCCTTGCGGCCTGCTTTCTGTTTGGATGGAAATACTGAGGTGGTTGAAACAGATGAAATTGTTGAAGGGAGGAAAGTGTATGTATTGAAAAATCCATAAACCTTTATATATATTCTACCTCACCTGTATTCCGTATGAGATTGTTTGGATTACAAAGTTCAATCCAACTTGTGTATACCTATGGTAAAATAAAATGAGCTTCCTTGATTTAATGTGCTTTCAGCCCATATTTTCCCCCCGTGGTATTCAACGATTTCCTTAGCTATAGCTAGTCCAAGACCGCTACTTTTCATGGATGAATTACGAGATTTGGAGGGTGTATAAAAACGATCGAAGATATAAGGAAGGTCTTGTTCCGAAATACCGCAACCTGTATCACTTATTCTGAATACGACCGTATCATTTGAGGTTTCACAGCTTACTGTAATTTCCCCTTCACGTGTATATTTTATAGAATTAAAAATAAGATTTGAAAAAATCCTTTCAAATTGGCTGATATCTACATTAATACATATGTCCGAATTCTCAGGAGCGTTTATCTTAAAGAGAAGTCCGGCATTTTCAATATCATATCGATATTTGTTTTCTAATTTTGTAATAATAGTTGATATATTAATCAGTGCAAACTCAAATTTTTTATTACGAGATTCCAGCTGGGAAAGCTCGAAAAGTTCATCGGTCAGTCGTGTAAGACCGATTATTTTATTCTGTATCAGTTTTAAATATTTATGTTGGTATTCCTTGCTGCTAACAACACCGTCCTGAATTGCTTCGGCATAACCTTGAATAAGGGTCAAAGGAGTTCTCAAATCGTGTGATATGTTAGCAAACAAACGCTTCCGGGAGAGTTCCATTCTTGAAAGATCAGTAAAGGCTTTTTCTAATTCCTTGTTGGAATATTCCAATTCAATATGAGCCACCGTACGACAAAAAAGTGTACATTTCCCTTAATAGAGCTTGTACACTTTCAAATGCTTTGCAGAGAGTTTTTCTTTCTTAAGAGGATTATTTCTATTTCTTTAGGGTGGACCGGCATCTTATAACTTCAGGCAGGAGCACTTCAAGCTCGCATAAGAATTTGTCAGCTTCACGTCTGATGTGGTCGAGCAACAACGGGGTGGATACAATGCTTAACAGTTCGCACAATGTTGCTAATTCGAAAGCAGCAGCTTTAAAGTTGCGTAGCTGAATTGTGTTTCTTACAACGTCTTGGGTAAATCGTACTACAGTGTTAAAGTTCTTCGGGTTAGTCTCATTCATTGATTCCAAATCTCGGGCTGTCTCCAGTAGACGTGAGAAGGTTTTCCTGAATGCCTCGGCCTGATCTATAAGTTCTCTCTCAGATGGATCAAGTAAGTGTATTACAAACTCGATATGTTCCTTCATTATACGAAGCCAGAATACCTCTTGCTGTAATAACAAATCTAGGGAATCTTCAGGAATAGGTTTAAGCAGGAGACCCAAAAAGCGTTCCGCTTCTCTTCGGACATGATCTAAAAGGAGGGGGTAATTGCTTCCGGGGGCTTCTTTACACTGGATAATAAGTCTTAATAGCTTGGCCTTGAATTCGATGATTAATTTGACAGCTTTGATCAGATCATCCAGTAAATCGCCTTCAAGTTTGCAAATTTCATCCAGCCTCTTTCTCAAATCACTAAACAGATTAATGAAAAATTTTGCCTCTATCTGTAGTTTCGGCTGGTCGCAGGGTAACCCGAGCAATATAAAAAGAGCATGTTCTTCCATTATTCTAGACCAAAAACGTGCTTCCTCAAGACGGTTGTATTGGCATACACATTTCTTGCACTCAGGGCTTTCTGAAATGTCTTTACAATCCATTATTTTTACACTGTCATATACTTTGCTCCAGAAACTTGTTGTTTCGGCATCAACAGGCACATATTTATCATCGAAATATTCGGGGTTGTCCTTTGTATTGTTACATTCGTTCATTGCAAAACTCCCTCTATTAAATTTTTTCTCAACAATATACTCCTGATATATGATATATATTCAGGTCGGATAATGTTACTGACAAATAAAAATATTACATTTGACACTCAGATAATCTGTGGTTTTTGTATGTGTAAATTAAAACAATTATATGAAATGGTTGGAAATACAGTTTGCTATGTATTATAATCACATGTAGAAATATTCTCCATAGAAGAAGCTGCATGGATTAAATTCACTGGATTCGCAGGATAATGGATGGTAGAATTCTATTATGTTTTAATAACAGGTAAAGGTATTGTGAGAATTATATGAAAACAAAACATCTTATAAAACTAGGGGCTTTTGGCATAAGCACCGTACTATTTAGTAGAAAGAAAGCCATATTGGGAACAATTATCTTGACTGATAAATGTAATTTGCATTGCAAGCATTGTTCGGTAAACAATTTAACTGCCGTGATGCATCCGTACGCACAAATAAAGAAGGAGATGGAAGTGCTCTATAATCAGGGTATCCGTATCCTGTTTTTTTGCGGTGGTGAGACTTTTCTCTGGAATGGTGAGGAAAAGAACACCCACCCATCAACTCAATCCAAGATTACGGATGGGCTCCGGGAGCCTTGTCACAATAAAACTCTGCGGGACTTGGTTATTGAGGCAAAGAAAATGGGGTTTTATATTGTAAACGTAGTAACCAATGGGACATTTAAAATTGATTTACCCGAAGCAGATTTGATTCTCCTTAGTCTTGATGGTGATAGAGAAAGGCATAATATAATCCGAGGGGATACATATGATACAATTATGAAAAACATAGACGAAGCCACCTCTGATAATATTTGCTTTTATATGGCCATCAATAAAATCAACCGAGACTGTATTAAGCATGTTTGTGAAGTTGCTAAGAATAAGCCCATGGTCAGAGCGGTTTCATTTAATTTTCATACACCGTATCCCGATACAGTGGAGCTGGAATTGAATGTCGAAGAGAAGCAACATTGCTGCGACGAAATAGGCAAACTGATTGATCAGGATTATCCCATATTCAATCTAAAGACTGCCTTTCCTTATATAGTACACAATAATTTTCCAACTCCCTGTTACCAATGCGTTGTGATGGAAAATGGGAAACTTTCCATCTGTGGAAGGTGCATTGATGTTCCGGGCTTGTGTGAGAAGTGTGGATATTTCTTTGCAGCCGAATATACACTTTTATTCAGCGGGAAAATCAAGATAGCTGTGGATATGCTGAATACTTACTTAAGATATATTTAGAGAAAGGAAAGCTTAATGAGTATTTTAACAACTTTAACAAGAGCGTGGCTAACAAGATCTTTCAAACCTTTTCGTTTTACGAATACATACGACAATACATTTGACTATAAAAACACTAGAAACCTTGGACTATATGTACATATTCCGTTTTGCAGAACCCTTTGCGATTTTTGCCCTTATTGTAAATACGTTTACGACAAAGACATTGCAAATCAATATATCGAAGCATTGCTTAAAGAAATTGATATGGTAGGAAGAGCCACCCAAGAGGATAAAAAACAAGTTACGAGCCTTTATTTCGGCGGCGGAACCCCTGCGCTCTTAGCCTATGATATCAAGCGAATTATTGAGAGAATCAACAAGTATTTTATCATAACTGAGGGAATAGGAATAGAACTCCACCCGTATGATGTAACCGAAGAAAAGCTTTCCCTCCTTAAAAATGCTGGTGTAACCAAGATAAGCATTGGAATACAGTCATTCCAGAAAGAATACCAAAAGCTGCTTGGCAGGCAGGAATTTGATTGTATTGCTATGCTAGAATCATTAAAAAAGGTACCTTTTGAAACAGTTTCGATGGATTTTATTTTCGCTTTGCCAAACCAGACAGTGGAAACACTGAAAAAAGATATTGAATTTGCATTTGCCAACGGAGCAAATCATATTGCGCTTTATCCTTTTATTGATTTCACTTTTACTAAACGAAATTTTAATAAAATGTCCAATGGAGATAAGAAAAAGCTGTTGTACGAAATAGTGGACTATTGCCATCAAAAGGGATACGCTCGTGATTCGATCTGGACATTTTCAAAGCACGGAACATCAAAATACTCCTCAATGACCCGTGATAATTTTCTAGGATTCGGATGCTCTGCTACCACCCTCCTTGAAGGTCAGTTCAAAATTAATACCTTCGATGTAAAAGAATATGGACAAAGAATTGATAACGGTATTTTACCCACTGCCTTAACATTGCATTTTACACGCAAGCAAAGAAAGGTCTATTACCTGTTTTGGTCTGCATATACAATGAAGGTTAATCCAAAAGATTTTCATGGATTTTTTGGAGAGAGCCTGGAGCGTAATTATGGGTTTGAAATATGGCTATCTAAAATACTTGGGTTTGTTAAAAAGGAAAATGGTCAATATACCATGACAACAAAAGGGTCATATTATTACCATTACTATGAGCATTTTTACACACTTTCTTACATAGATAGTTTGTGGCATTTGATGAAAAATGAAGCTTTACCAACAGAGCTTGTTATAAGGTAAGGCATGTAAAGAAGTCTTTCGTTTAAACATCTAAACTGGGACTAGCTGAAATAGAAAAATATGTGATATCTTTATATTTATGATAACGGCATAAATAAGGGGAGCAAGAATGAATAATTTAATTGCAGCAATTATAGGTTTTATCGTTGCCTTTATGGTTTTGGTGAATGGAATATTAACGGGTTATACCGATTTATACATGTCTTCAATAATTATTCATATTGTTGGCCTTGTTTGCATTACAATTGTAATTATTGTCGGAAAACACAAGATTAAAAATCTCAAAGCAGTTCCGCTTTTTCTCTATGCAGGCGGAATACTTGGGGTTTCAAATGTAGTTCTATCTAATCTATGCTTTACGGAGTTGGGCGTATCCCTAACTCTGGCTTTAGGACAAGTCGGGCAATTTCTTGCATCGGCTGTGATTGACCATTATGGATTACTTGGACTTAAAAAAATACCCTTCAACAAGAAAAAAATATGGGGGTTATTAATAGTCTCCATTGGAATTATCATAATGATGTTTGAATAACCGGAGGAAAAAATGTTATATATAATACTTGCAATAGTTTCAGGCCTTTCAATAATATTATCCCGAATATTGAACGCAAATTTAGCCATCAAAATAGGAATGTATCAAAGCACATTCATGAATTATGTTTGGGGTCTTCTAACATCCATAATACTACTATTGTTTATGCAATCCGGGTTCAATGTAACGAAGGGGATACCGTTTTGGGCTTATCTTGGCGGTATGATGGGTGTGATTGTAGTCACCTTGTCCAGTTATATAACGCACCGGATTTCTAATTTCAACCTCACATTGCTAATCTTCGTTAGCCAGTCTGTTACTGCAGCAATTATAGACTTTTTGCTTGGAAGCACCATTTCAACCAGCAAGATTATTGGTGGAGTGGCTATTATTATTGGCCTTACTGTTAATATAATAATTGATCACAACGACCCTGCTATGGAAAAGACCGTGTAAAATTAGACAATACAAACATTTCGTTGCTATTCTTTGAATATTGTGTTAATTTAATAAATGTTAAATTATTGTCATACTTTAACATAATATTTGAAAAGAGGCAGAAAAATGTTTAACGAATTGCAAAAACGCTCTATGAAAAAGGTTACTAAATTGGCTCTTATATCAGCTGGCGCACTTCTCTTAATACTCATTATTTTTGGCTCAAGTTTTTTGAAATTAATTCAGGGACCGGTAGATTTATATTCATTATCTAAAGATGAATTGCTTGGAACTTACGTTGAGGGAGATATCAACGTAATTATCGATAATTTTGCTTCCTATAGCGAACAGGACAATTCCGGTAAAAAAAGGAATAGAAAAAACTATTATATAATTCCTATATGTGATGAAGAGCTTATTGCTATAAGCGTATATTCAAATGATTTTAGTTTAGCAAACCAAATATGTAACGATACATATGATTATATTTTTGGTAAAAGAGACGAACTAACAAAATCTATACACATCAAAGGGACCATCAATAAGCTAAAAGGTGATGTTAGTGATTATTATTTTGAGTGGTTCGAACAGTCCGGTTTTATGGGTGATGCATCATTAGAAGAAATAGAAAAGTATGCACTTCCCTATGTGTTAGAGGCAAATACCATTGGTATCTTTGAAGTATCTTATATTTACATAGCATTGCTAGTTTGCAGTTACTTTGCAATATATATGTTGATTATTCTTGTGAAGGGGTTTACAGGGGCATATCTTTCACAGATAAAAAGGTTCATCAAAGAAAATGAAAGTACTATCAGTGTAGATACAATAGAATTAGATTATGAAAAGGCGGTAGCCATTGATTCGGTGAAAATTGGTAATCAATTTACTTTCTGTTTTTTAGGGAGTAAACCTTTTATATTGAGAAATGATGATATTATATGGGCATATTTAAAACGTACTACACATAAAACTTATGGCATTAAAACTGGTGTTTCTACAGCACTTATATTACGTACCACTAATAAGAAAATTCGTGCCATAGACATGACATCTGAAGAAAATGTTTCTTCAGCTTTAAAAATATACTCTGAAAATAACCCGAATATTATATTAGGATATAGTGAAGAACTATTTAAATGCTATAGAAAAGATTTTGAAAAATTTCTAAATATGAGCCGTCAGCAAAAGGCAGCTGCTGCTAATAGAAATGTTTATGTTGAAAAAGAAAGTGCAGAAAGCGGAATGGAGAAAGCAACTCTGCTAAAAAGCGGCGATAATAAAATTCATGTTATTAAGGTAATACGCGAGTTTCTCGGATGCGGTTTGAAGGAAGCAAAAGATTTAGTAGATAATACGCCATCTGTTATAAAAGAAAATATTTCTATGAAAGATGCCCTAGCTATCAAAGCAGAACTTGAAGGACTTGGCGCAACAGTCGAAATAAATAAAGTCTGATGAATAATCCCGGCATCATCGATTTTGGCACACTAAAACTTCCTAATAAATAATAAAAGAAAAATATCCCGGTTAGATAATAGCCGGGATTTTTGTATCCCTTGAAGGTAACATTGAACAAAAACTTTTAGAAAATCTTTAGGATAACTTTATAAAAAACAGAATCAACTAATTTGTTATCACTAAACATTTTAAAATAAGGGTTGAGAATTTAGCCTTTATAGTCTATAATTAAAGTAGATAATGTATACAATATACAAAATCCAAATTAACAAAGCCTGTCAGGCGTAGACTTAGAGGGGTTTATCAATAACAATTAACATAGATTGGAGGGTTTTAAATGCAGAAGAATTTTAACAAGGGAAAATGGAATTCTACAATTGATGTAAGGGATTTTATTCAGAAAAATTATACACCTTATGATGGAGATAGCAGTTTTTTAGCAGAGCCTACTAAAAAAACATCGGCACTATGGGCGAAGGTTAAAGAATTTATGAAGCAGGAGAGAGATAAAGGCGGAGTGCTTGATATAGATAGTCATACCATCTCTACTATTGTATCTCATAAACCCGGATATATAGACAAGGCAAATGAAGAAATAGTAGGTCTTCAAACTGATGAGCCTCTAAAGAGAGCCATTATGCCATTTGGTGGTATCAGGATGGTTAAAGCCTCTCTGAAAGCCTATAACAGGGAAATGGATTCTGGTGTCGAGAATGTATTTAAATACAGAAAGACACATAACGACGGTGTGTTTGATGCATACACTGATGAAATGAAAAGGGCAAGGCATACCGGAATAATCACAGGGTTGCCAGATGCATATGGAAGAGGAAGAATCATAGGAGACTATAGAAGAGTTCCCCTCTATGGTGTAGATTTTCTTATTAATCAGAAAAAAGAGGCATTAAAAAATTACGTTTTAGATATTATGAATTCTCCTGCAATTAGGCAACGTGAAGAAATAAGTGAGCAAATAAAAGCTCTACATGAGTTAAAGGAGATGGCTGCCAGTTATGGATTTGATATAAGCAAGCCTGCATACGATACAAAGGAAGCTATACAGTGGTTGTATTTTGCATATTTAGCGGCTGTAAAGGAGCAGAATGGTGCTGCGATGAGCCTTGGAAGAGTATCTACTTTTCTTGATATATATGCCAAGAGGGATTTGGAGGAAGGAAAGTATACAGAGAGCGAAATTCAGGAGTTTGTTGATCACTTTGTAATGAAGCTAAGAATGGTTAGATTCTTAAGAACACCTGCATATGATGAATTGTTTTCTGGAGACCCTACCTGGGTTACAGAAGCCCTTGCAGGTATTGGTGTTGATGGAAGGCACATGGTCACAAAAATGACATATAGGTTCATGCATACCCTTACGAACTTAGGTCCAGCCCCAGAACCTAATATGACAGTGCTGTGGTCACCAAGACTACCAGAAACTTTTAAGCAATTCTGCGCAAGACTTTCGATAAAAACTTCATCTATCCAATATGAGAATGATGATTTGATGAGGCAGGAATTCGGAGATGACTACGGCATTGCGTGCTGTGTTTCCGCTATGAGAATAGGCAAACAGATGCAATTCTTCGGAGCAAGAGCAAATCTTGGGAAGGCATTGTTATATGCTATTAATGGCGGTAAGGATGAAATAAGCGGTGAGCAGGTGAGTCCAGTATTTGCACCAATTACTTCAGAATACCTTGATTATGATGAAGTAATGGAGAGATTCAATACCATAACGGATTGGCTATCAAAGCTGTATATAAACACATTAAATATTATTCATTACATGCACGATAAATATTGCTATGAAAGAATAGAGATGGCACTTCATGATGAAGAAATTCTTAGAACATCTGCTTGTGGTATTGCAGGGCTATCGGTAGTAGTTGACTCCCTTTCCGCAATAAAATACGCAAAGGTCAAACCCATAAGAAATGAAAACGGCCTTGTTGTAGATTACGAAATAGAGGGTGAATTCCCCATGTTTGGTAATAATGATGACAGAGTGGATTCGATTGCTGTTGACCTAGTAAAGAACTTCATGAATAAATTAAGCAAGCATAAGACGTATAGAAACAGTAAACCTACTATGTCAATACTGACAATTACATCAAATGTTGTTTACGGAAAGAAGACCGGAAGCACCCCTGATGGAAGAAAAAAAGGCGAGCCCTTTGCTCCCGGAGCAAACCCAATGCACAAGAGAGATACAAAGGGATGTGTTGCGTCAATGGCTTCTGTTGCAAAGCTTCCATATGAATACAGTGAAGATGGAATATCCTATACATTCTCCATTGTTCCTGCAGCATTAGGCAAAACAGAGAGTGAAAGATATGCTAATCTAATTGCTCTTATGGATGGCTATTTCAATGAAGGCGGTCATCATATCAATGTTAATGTGCTTGACAAGGCAGTACTGCTTGATGCGATGGATCACCCTGAAAAATATCCGCAGCTGACTATAAGAGTCTCAGGGTATGCCGTAAACTTTATAAAGCTTACAAGAGAGCAGCAGCTGGATGTAATTAGCAGAACATTCCACGAAAGATTCTAGTACTATTAGTAAGCTTAATTAGCTGAATTGACATTCTGAGAAAACAGTGTAGCGACCTTCTGCAAAGAATATTAAACTAATAATGAAAGGGGTGTGGCAATATGGAAGGATATATCCATTCGGTTGAAACCTATGGGACTTTAGATGGTCCTGGAATTCGATATATTGTATTTATGCAAGGTTGTGCGTTAAGATGTAAATTTTGCCACAATCCTGATACATGGCGATTAAATGCCGGGAAAAAACAAACTGTCCACGAATTAGTGGAAGATATATTGAAATATAAAAATTTTATTAAAAGTGGAGGTATGACTCTCTCAGGAGGAGAGCCTCTAATGCAGGCTGATTTTGCAGCTGAACTGTTTAAAGAATGTAGAAAACATGGGATTCACACAGCTGTTGATACTTCAGGGGCTATACCTTTAAGTGCATGTAGACATGCAATCGATGAAGTTGATCTTGTTTTATTAGATATTAAATCTATTGATACCAATAAAGCTAAGAGTCTTACTGGACTAGGTAACGAGAATGCATTAAAGCTTCTGGATTATTTGGAGGAAAGTAAAAAAGAGGTTTGGATACGGCATGTAGTGGTTCCAGGTATTACAGAAAACTATGAAGACATAGAAAAAATGGCTGAATATCTCTCAAAATATAGTGTCATCAGCCGTGTTGACATCCTGCCATTTCATAAGATGGGCGAATATAAATGGGAAGAACTTAATCTGAAATATGAGCTAAGCGATGTTCAGCCACCGAAAAAAGAATCCATATTAAAAATAAAAGACATCATTAGAAAATATAATCTAAATGCTGTATAATGCTATTTTAGATTTAGTTAATCCAAAATCTTATTCTGTGACAGCCCCATTACTGATATACAAAAAAATACAGAACCAAATGACGTCGGATGATTCCTGATCAATAACAAAAAAACCCAAAATTATGTTCGCAACAATAAGTGAATACAACTTTCTAACTAATGGAAACCGCAGCCGATGCCATGTGTGAAGCGAAGCATGGATTGCGGAGCGCCGTGAATAATTTCCGGATAAAATTCCTGAGCGACACACATGACATCGACTAGAGGTCTTAAATATACTGAAGAAATACTCTTTACAAATCAGGTATCAAATACAAAGAATAATGCAACAATAATGCCGGAGGTGTTTTGCCATGATATCACGTAAATCGGTAATTACTTTCGGCATGGTTGCTATTCCTATCGCAATGTACACGGCAACACAGGATAATGATATACATTTTAATCAGCTTCACAAAGAAGATAACAGCCGCATCAGGTATAAAAAAACCTGTGGCCACTGCGGAAAGGAAATCAAAGCTGAAGACATTGTGAAGGGTTACGAGTATGATGATGGCAAGTATGTTGTTGTCACAGATGAAGAAATTGAAAAGATAAAGACCGAAAAAGAAAAATCTATACAGATTCTGCACTTTGCTCAACTAAATCAGATTTCTCCTGTATACTACAACAGGACATATCAAGCCGCACCAGAAGCAGGTGGTGAAAAGGCTTTTGAGTTGCTTCGTTCCTCTTTAATGTCTGAACAAAAAATAGCTATTGGTAAAGCTGTTATGGGAACAAAAGATACGCTTATGGCAATTATTCCCCGGGAGGATGGCATGATAATTGCCACAATGTTCTATGCTGATGATATTAAAGAACTTCAAAAACAGTATTCTAAGCCAAAGGTATCCGAACAGGAAATGAATATGGCAAAACTATTAATAAACTCGATGGATACACCTTTTGATGCAACGAAGTATAAAGACGAATATCAAGAAAAACTTCGCGAGCTTATAGAAACTAAGATTTCCGGTAAAGAAATAGTTGCTACTAAGGAAGACAATACGAACAAGGTTATTGACCTTATGGAGGCGCTCAAAGCCAGTGTGGAGAAAGCGAAAAAAGAAAAGGTAGTAGTATAGAGTACACAAGACATAGACTGTGGTTCTTATAAAAAAATATGAATATAAAGCTAAGTGAGTATAATGAAAAACGAAATTTTGATAGGACAACTGAGCCGGAAGGCATTGCGGTTAATTCTGATGAGCAGTTAAGATTTGTTGTTCAGCATCATATTGCTCGTAAAAATCATTATGATTTTCGTCTGGAATGGAACGGAACTCTTTTAAGCTGGGCAGTACCAAAAGGTCCATCCTATAACTCTTCTGACAAGAGGCTAGCTATAAAGGTGGAGGATCATCCTCTGGAATACAGGAATTTTGAGGGTACCATCCCCAAGGGGGAATATGGCGGCGGAGTGGTAATGCTTTGGGACGAAGGAATATGGGAGCCATACGGTAATGTGGACGAAGGGCTAAATGAAGGTGTTTTGAAATTTAACTTGTATGGTGTGCGCCTTAAAGGGAAATGGGCTTTGATTCGTCTGAAAGCCAAAGCGGGTGATTCAAAGGATAACTGGCTTTTACTCAAAGAAAAAGATGAATATACCAAAACTGAAACCGGAATATCTGAATATACAACCAGTATCAGAACAGGACGCACCATGGATGAAATCGAAGCAGGTGAAAATGATAGCTTCACTAAAAACCCATTTAGCACCGCAGAAGTTCAACTTGCAAAGTTGGTGAAAACAGTTCCGGAGGGTGAGAATTGGATATATGAAATGAAATATGACGGTTATAGGATAATGGCTTTCGTGGAAGGCAACATTGCCAGGCTTATTACCAGAAACGGTAACGATTATACGAAGCGGTTCTTTACCGTAGGCAATTCGTTAATCGACTTTGCTAACGGCAAATCCTTTGTTTTAGATGGTGAAATGACAATAATAGATGCCACTGGCAAGACTGACTTTCAGGCACTTCAAAACCATATGAAAAACCCCATTGGTCAGAGCCTCACCTATATCATTTTTGATTTACTTGCACTGGATGGCGTTGATCTAAGAGATCGCCCACTTTTTGAAAGAAAAGAAATATTAGAAAAACTTATGAAGGATGCACCCAAAAACCTTTATTACAGCAGGCATGTTAAAGGAAAAGGTGAGGAAAGCTTTATTGCAGCCTGTGAGGCAGGTATGGAAGGAATAATCGGGAAAAAATATGATTCGGTCTATAGTGGTACACGAAATGGGGACTGGATTAAACTAAAATGCGATAAACGTCAGGAATTTGTCATTGGAGGATTTACTCTAACCGATAAAAAGGTAAGCGGTATAAGCTCACTTCTACTCGGTGTGTACGAAAATGAGAAATTTGTTTATGTAGGACGTGCCGGTACAGGCTTTAACAAACGTAATATCAAAGAGCTTGAGACAAAATTCAAAAGCTTAATTAAAGAAAAGCCTCCTTTTACGAATCCACCCAAGATAAGGTCCAATGAAAAAATTACTTGGCTTGAACCTGAACTTGTTGCAGAAATTAAATACGCAGAATGGACAGAAGATAATCAGTTAAGGCAAGCAAGCTTTAAGGGATTGAGAGAAGATAAGAATTCTAGGGATGTAAAAAAGGAATTGCAGGGCCAAGTATCGGAGGAACCAATGCAATCTATGGAATCTATCGAAAGCAATATCGTTATCGGAGGAGTAAAGATTACTAGCCCGGACAAGGTGATATTTGACGATCCTAAAATTACAAAAGCCGATGTGATAAGGTATTACGAGAAAGTGGCTGAACTCATGCTGCCCTATGTGGAGCAAAGAATCCTTAGTATTGTGCGCTGTCCTAAAGGTGTAGCGCAGACATGTTTTTATAAGAAACATCCCGGTCCCGGAACCAAGGGTGTAGTCACCATTCCTATATCCAATGACGAAGGCGAATCCGAAGAATATTTTTATATTGAGAATATGTTCGGGCTTTTATCTGAAGCACAAATGGGTACATTAGAATTTCATACCTGGGGGAGCCGTGTTAATCAGCTTGAAAAGCCCGATATAATGGTATTTGACCTAGACCCTGATGAAGGAATGGATATAGAAAGAGTACGCCAAGGGGTGCAGGACTTAAAAAGTATTTTATCCGAGCTTTCATTAAACTCATATCTTAAGACAAGCGGAGGAAAAGGATATCATGTAGTGGTTCCTATAAAACCTTCAGTCAACTGGGATAGATTTCGAGATTTTGCAAGAAGTGTTGTCGAGGTCATGGAGCAAAAATGGCCTGACCGATATACAAGCAATGTAAGAAAAGCTAAACGGGCCGACTAAATATTCATCGACTGGATAAGAAATGCCAGGGGTGCCACAAGTATAGCACCCTATTCATTAAGAGCGAGAAAAGGAGCTAAGGTTTCTATGCCAATTGCATGGAACGAGCTTGATGCTATAGCTCCAGACGCTGTCAGCATGGAAGATGCACTTTTGAAAATCAGGAACGAAGATCCTTGGAAAGACTTTTTCAAAAACAATCAGATGCTAAAAAACTAAATTACTGTTGTTTGTGACAATTAATTAATGTCTTGCGTATTGTGCCATAAACATAATGATGCATTCATGAAACTTGAATTTATTGGGAATGAGATATATTATTAATAGGGATTTAAAACAACTTTGTAGAAACTTTAAGAAATAGGTCAAATATGAGAGGGAATATGGACGGTTTTGAGTTTTTAATTTTTATTTTTACCACTTTTTATACTATATTATGTATATCTAGCTGGTATAGAAGGCTGATAGATTCCCGGCATCCGAAGAACACAACGGCAAGATTTGTCTTAGCTTTATTACCGATAATCACATTTTTTATAGTTTTATATACTCTGAGAGAATTGGCATCCTTTGATGTAGTGGATGATTCTATATATATATTATTGTACATATTAATTGGTTATACCTTGGTATTTTTTGGCTTAAAATTAGTTTTTTGTTTCTTTGATCTTTCATGGATAGATGATGCTTTAAACAATAACAACAAAGCTGCTTTATTTGCAATTACAGGAGCTTTTCTCGGATTAGTGGTAATATATTCAGGCGCTAATATAGGGGACGGCCCGGGTTGGTGGTGTGTAATATTTGCCGGCGGGTTAGGATTAATCTCCTGGATTCTTCTTGGAGTGCTTATTAATAAGTACACGCAGGTTTTTGAGCGCATCACGGTAGAAAGGGATATGTATTGCGGAATTCGATTCGGGTTATATCTACTTGCCAGTGGAATTATTTTAGGAAGAGCATCTGCAGGCGATTGGACTTCTTTTTTCATGACGGTAGTAGAATTCCTAGTCGGTTGGCCGGTTTTACTGTTGGCCTTGTTGGTTGTGTTGATAGAACGTGCATATATAAATAAGGCAAAAATGAGGGAAAACGTCAATAATTATCTTTATAGCTCCATTTACTGTGGAATCATTTATATTCTTATTGCAATAGTTTGTGTAGTTATTTTTCCATTGCCTGAAAATCCAGTCTATGGCAGCATTTCAACGGGTTTTTTAGGAGTTGTTTTATGAGTAAATCAATGGAGTTGGCATTAATACCGGAGAGTAAATATTCCGAATATCGTTATGATGTGATATTTAAGGCATATAAATGGGACCCACAGGTAGGAGACCACAATACTATTGCAAAGCAAGTGGTCTTAATGGAAGAAGAAACGGCAAGGCAACTGGAAATGTGGGCGGAACAATTATCGGAAGAAACCATGCAAATGGAAGAAGCATTGATTAACAAACCGTCACTAGTTAAAAAACTAGGGCTGCCAAGAAAAATTCTAAAAACTCTGGAGAGGCTTTCTGGTTATGATAAAAGACAAAATATCAGGTTGATGCGGTTTGATTTTCATCCGACTCCAACCGGTTGGGCAGTTTCGGAGGTTAACAGTGATGTGCCCGGAGGTTTAGCTGAAGCATCTGTTTTACCGGAAATAGTATGCAAGTATTTTGATGGATACGCACCTCGTAAGCATATTGCAAAAAGCCTGCTTGAAGCATTTTCAGAGAGAATTAAGGAAAGCGGAACAATAGCATTCGTTCATGCTACCTCCTATTCTGATGACCGTCAGGTTATGGAGTTTGTAAGCGACTATTTCCAGGCCTATGGTTACAATACTGTTTTTGCAGCACCGGACCATATAGTATGGCAAGATAAGAAAGCATTCTGTATATTAGAAGGTAAAGAAGGCCCTTTAGACGGAATTGCACGCTTTTTTCCCTTGGAATGGCTAACGAACCTTCCACGCAAATCGAATTGGAAAGGATATTACGATTGTGCTACGCCCTCCTGTAATCACCCTGTTGCCATACTTACCCAGTCAAAAAGGCTACCGTTGGTCTGGGATGAATTAGGGGTCGATATTCCTGTCTGGAAAAAGCTTTTGCCTGAGACAAAAGCACCTAAAGCTATAAAACAAAAGGATGATGACTGGATATATAAGCCTGCCTTAGGAAGGGTAGGGGGCGGTATTTCTATAAATGAAGCAATAACCGAGAAAGAACGTAAACAAATCAAAAAATCCGTACAACGGGAACCTAATAGCTGGGTGGCTCAACGCAGATTTACAAGCCAACCTTTAACGGATATGAACAAAGAATCCTATCACTTATGTGTCGGCGTATTTACTGTAAACGGCAAGAGCGCCGGGTTTTATGGAAGGATAAGCCCGTACCCGCGAATTGATGATAGGGCAAAAGACATACCATTACTAGTTCGGAAAGCGAGGGAATCAAAATGATGAATAATCTAGATACATATAAAATTTGGGCGCCTGATGATGCATTATGGACACAATGGGCAAAACCTGTTTTATTTATGCATAAGCCAATAATGAAAAAAGATAGGCTACCTGTTCCCGAGGTAGAATGGATAGAAAACACTGTAAGCAATACAATGATTATAGTTGACCTGCCCGGACAAAGGGGAGTCACCGAAAGTCTAGCTTTAGCACGATTGGGCTACCGTCCGGTTCCGCTTTACAACGGTGTGAATGCACAATATTCATCAATGGTTGTTCCGGTTTATGATATTGTATCGGCCTTATTTAGAGGTGCTAACGAACTTTGCACATTTAATATACGCCCAGACGCCCCTCCGGTATTCATGCTGGATTCCAACAGAATGAACGAAAGCGGGAAGCAACCCGGCAAATATGATAATCGATGGTGTGTTTTCCCACAAGATATGCCTTCCGCTGCTTTTATTATTAAGGAGGGGATTCATAAGGTAATAGTTCGCTCTGACTCGATACGAAATGATTTATCTCATATTTTGCACCGCTACCAAGAAGAAGGAATTCCAATATACCTTTGTACCGGTGAAGAACTTAAAAAAATACCGGTAGTTAAGCCCTCACGTTATAAAAGTCTGTCATACCGTTTTTTAGCCACTCTGGGCTTGACCAGAAATGCTACCGGCGGCTTTGGCGGCATGATACCTGAACCAACGCAAAGCAATTATTCAGGATCAGGATATTATAGGTTCGGATGAGTCAGGGAACGGTGACTTTGACTCATGCTGTTTGCCGTATTAACAAAATATATTATATAAGAAATAGATTAAAAGGTAGAAGATGATAGTTTTAGTTGAAATGTATGTTAGTTTATTGCCTGTTATTCTGGCAGGCATTCTTAATATGGTTTGGGTGAAGTCCCCATTTATTAACTCTTTAAAAAAGCCAATGGATAATGGTAAAATTCTAAGGGACGGTAAAAGGTTATTCGGGGATAATAAAACATGGAAAGGCTTTGTGGGAATGATTGTATTGACAATCATTTCTGCTGTAATTTGGGGGCTTGCCTGTGAACTTATGTCTTTGACCCGGCATAACTATTTATACCGCAATTATGATAATACTCTCATCTATAATTTAATAATAGGTTTTTTTCTTGGACTTGCATATGCAGTGTTCGAGCTTCCCAATAGCTTTTTAAAAAGAAGAATTGATATTACTCCAGGGAAAGCTATCGGAGGCGCTAAAGGGGTATTTTTTATTTTTTTAGATCAGGCTGATTCCATCTTTGGATGCGTTTTGGTTCTGTCATTTGTGTATGAAATGAGTTTCATATTTTACTTATTATATGTTTGCGTAGGCGCAATAACACATATTGTGCTAAATATGCTTTTATACTTTTTGAGATTAAGAAAAAACATGTTTTAGGAGAAAAAAGTGATATACGATTTAGGTGCAGCTTTTGTAGAAAATGTAGGTAATAAGGCAGGATATTTACTACAAATGAAAAACAACGGGTTCAATGTGCCCGATGGCTTTATTCTAAGTAGCCAAATATACAAGGATATTATCAATTATAACGGGATAGGAAAAATTATTAATGAAAGTCTATTGAAGTTAAATGCTGCCAATATCGGTGAAATAAGTACTGAATTAGCCGATGTTTTTGCAGATTTAATAATACCTGATAATATACTAGCTGAGTTATCCCGTAGAATTTGCCCAACTAAAAAATATGCCGTACGAAGCAGTGGAACAAAAGAGGATATGAAGTCCTTTTCTTTTGCGGGGCAATACAGTTCCTTTCTGAATGTTTCCGGGCCTGATGATATCGCTAAGGCAATAATCGGCTGTTACGGGTCCATGTATAACGAAACGAATCTTACGTACTTATTTAATAACAAAATTGATTCTAAGGACTTGGATATGGCTGTTATTGTCCAAGAAATGGTGAATGCTGAAAAAAGCGGGGTAGGGTTCACAATAAACCCAATAACCGGGGATGATAAGGAAATTGTTGTTGAGGTAGCTGAAGGCTTAGGCGAAAATATTGTAAGCGGCAAGGTACAGCCTGAAAGATATACATATAATTGGTTTGATGATCAATATACTTCAAACACGGATTATAAACTACTTGAAGAGGCTGAATTGAAGCTTCTTATGGATGTTTTGCTAAAAATACAGATTCATTTCGGGTATCCATGCGATGTAGAGTTTGCTTTTGAATCAGGAAGCCTATTCATATTGCAAGCGCGTCCAATCTCAAAAATATTCTATTCTATGATCGCTGATCAATGGACAACCGCCGATTTCAAAGATGGCGGGGTTTCTGCCACAGTTTGCAAGCAATATATGTGGAGCCTTTACGAATACATATGGGAGATAGTTTTAAAACGGTTTTTACTGGAGACAAATCTCTTTAAAGCCAATGAACTAAGAAAACTAGGCGAAATGTTTTACGGCAGACCCTATTGGAATCTAAGCGTCGTGAAAGAAGCTATGGCAAAGATTCCTGGTTATAAAGAAAGAGAGTTTGATAGTGAGCTGGGTGTGAAGATTACCTATGATGGGAATGGACATACCACTAGGGTAACCCCTAAATCAATATTTAGAATAATCTTGGTGGCACTTGCCCAGAGTAAAATAACTAAAAAGCAAAACAGTGATATAGAAAATTTAAAAAATGAATTGCTCGAGAAATACTTTAAGTATATTGAGATGGACTTAAACAAAAAAGCAACTGATGACATAGAACGTGTATGGCGGAATCTTGTCGAAACAGATTACCTTCAAAGTGAGGGTACATATTTCTGGCAGATATTTATTAATACGGTGCATCAACCTCTGTTCAAACAGAGCTTATCAAGGTACATCAACAGTAGTGAATACTTAGATATTATCGGCGGGTTGGAAAATGTATCCCATTTATTGCCTTTCTATGATATCTGGGGGATCAGCAGGAAGATACGTAATGCCAAAGAAGCATTGGACTTTTGGAGTAATGCTGGTTTAGACGAGATTAAGACATATTATCTTGATGGTAGTAACAAGTATTGTATCGGGGAATTGCAAGACCATATCAATAAATTCGGCTATCATTCCGAGAGAGAGCTGGATGTAACATGTCCATGCTATTTTGAAGATGTTGAGAAAGTAATAAAAATGATTAAGGACTCAATTGCCCTCGATGATGCTTTCAGCCCCGATTTGGATAGAAAAAAACAATATAAAAGCTATCATGCCAAGCTTGAGCAAATAAGAAATCAGGTCTCTCCCAAGAAATATAAAAAGATACTCAATAAAATTAAGAAAATGCGAAAAATGCTGTGGTGGAGGGAAGAGTTACGGGATATTTCAACAAGGTTTTATTATCTTATCAGAACCTACACTTTAAGGCTTGCAGAGTTCTACCAAACAAAAGGCATAATTGATTCTGTGGATGATATATGGTATTTAAAGATTAAAGATATATTTGAGTACATGGATAACACAAAGACTACTGAGGAATTAAAGTCAATTATTAAAAGAAATAAAACATATTATAGTTCATTTAGGAATTTCATGAGCGAAAATGAGATAGGTTCAGCCTTTAGTCATCCCTCTTCGCAGGAGATAAACGGCACTAACAGAATAATCGGAACAGGCTGCAGCAATGGTATTGTTTCAGGTACAGCCAGAGTAATAGAGAATATCGATGAAATAGATAAATTGGAGATTGGAGATATTCTTATCACCAAGTTTACTGATACTGGATGGACAAGCAAGTTTGCCATTCTGAAAGGCATCGTCACTGAATACGGCGGAATTCTGTGCCATGCCGCCATAGTCTCAAGAGAGTACGGTATACCTTGTATAGTGAGTTGCTACGATGTTACAAAGAAAATCAAAGACGGTAGCAGTATTACCATCAATGGAACCACCGGCGAAGTGATTATTGATGGCTAGAAAAGAGGGACAAATGTTTATAGGAAAATACAATAAATCTGTAATTGTAACTTATATAGGTGTAGTATTTTCGCTTCTGGCGATAATTAATGCCTTGGATAACAATATCGGGCTATCCATGATATTTTTGATTCTGGCAGGAATCTGTGATCTTTTTGATGGTAAATATGCCAATTCATTTAAGCGAACAGAGGAAGAAAAAGAATTCGGGGTTCAGATAGATTCCCTTGCTGATATGATTAATTTTGTGGCAACACCGGTTATTGTGGCTCTCTGCCTTGGATTGAACAGTTGGTATCATGTAATTATATACAGCCTTTACATACTTGCTGGCATGACCAGACTAGGATATTTCAATATTCAGGCAAATGAAACCAAAACCCCTGTAACCCATTATAAGGGGCTTCCCGTAACATATGCAGCCCTTATATTTCCGGTCTTTTGGCTGTTTTCATTGTGGATTCCGGCAAGCACATTTAAAGCCTTATATACACTTGCCATGCCTATTACAGCAATAATGTTCATAATGAATATCAAAATTAAAAAGCCCAGAGGCATAGCTTACCTGTTTTTTGTATTTTTAGCCGTCGTTTTAATCGGGTTGATTTTAATGAAAGGTATATAGATGGAAATTAAAATATACGACAGAAAAACAAAAGAGGTTGTTATAGAAAAGCAATATAAGGAAGGCCATTTGAAATTCTTATACAATACTGTTATTGGTAGAGTATTATTAAAGTATATTTTTGCCCGTAAATATTTTTCGGGAATTTATGCTAAATTCATGATAAGTAAAAGGTCTGTTAAGAAAATTAAGCCCTTCATCGAAAAGTTCAATATTGATATGAATGAATATGAAGGCGCAGAGTATAAAAGCTTTAATGACTTTTTTATTAGAAAAAGGACATATCTCGCGCCCTTACCCCAATTGAGCAATAACATCCTAATTTCAGTGGCAGATGCGAAATTATCAGTTTATAGCATTAATGATGAATTGAAAATAAATATAAAAAATAGCATCTATACTGTTAGCAGCCTAGTAAGGGATGAAAAAATCGCAGATGGATACAGAAATGGAACCTGCCTTGTTTTTCGCTTAACTGTTGATGATTGTCACAGATATCTGTATATTGACGATGGTCATGTAAAAAGCCATAAATCAATTGCCGGGGTATTACATACTGTGGGGCCGATATCATCTTACAGGCACAATGTCTATATTGAGAATCAAAGAGAAGTTTCTGTACTGGAAACCGAAAATATCGGTGATTTTGTTCAAATAGAAATCGGCGCTATTCTGGTTGGCAAAATAATAAACCACCCTGTTACTTCCTTTAAAAGGGGAGATGAAAAAGGGTATTTTTCCTTCGGTGGTTCCACCATCGTTCTTCTTTTTAAAGAAGGGGCAGTAAAAGTTGATGACGACATCCTTGGCTTTTCGAAAAAAGGGATTGAAACTAAGGTAAGGCAAGGAGAAAAAATAGGAGAAATAGTAAAATGATAAAAAGGATTAATATTTATTTGAAAGAAATGTATCCGGTATTACCACGTTTATTATTGGGCTTTATACTGTTCTTTGAGATATACTTTCTTGTGATACTAACAGCGAATGTTAAAGGCATCAATATTGGATTACAAGAAGTAGTAGGAGCAATTACAGTATTTACATTTTTGATGTCACTGAGAATTGCAGATGAATTTAAGGATTACGAATCGGATTTAAAATTGTTTCCTGAAAGACCATACCCGTCAGGCAGAGTAAAGAAGAATGACTTAGTTGTATTGCTTACAGTAATAAGTGTTATCACAGTAGTGCTCAACTTAGCTTTCATGAATAATTTAATATACTTTGCTATATTAGTCATATATGGAACTGTAATGTCTTTGTGGTTTTTCAGTAAGCATAAGATACAAAAGAGCCTTCCGTTAGCATTAATCACACATAATCCTGTTCAACTTATATTAAATCTGTACATCATATCGTTTGCTTGCTTGAAATACAATCTTCCCATTTTTACTTTTAACAACATTATCATTTTGTTTACCCTCTATTTTCCCGGGCTGATTTGGGAGATATCCAGAAAAACGAGGGCTCCAAAGGAGGAAACAGAATACATAACATACTCAAAAATATTCGGTTATAAGAAACCGACTAAGTTTATTATGCTTGTAATGGCTTTGGATGTGATTACTACCTCCATACTAATGTACCAGCTCTACCCGGTAGCAGTAGTCACGGTGGTAGTAAGTTATCTCTGGTTTCTAAAACAGGGCATGGACTTTATAAAAAATCCAAATAGATTTAAGCTGGTGGATAAAGTGATAATATATGAGTATGTTACAGAACTTACTGTTGTTATTGTAGAAGCAATTTTCATAATTGATAAATTTGCAGGAGTATAGGATGAATAGCTTCATAATTGATATAAATAATTATCAAAATTCTAATGTCGGAGCAAAAGCATACAATCTATTCCGGATGAAAGAAAACGGTATTAACGTACCGGACTTTTTTTGTATTGATTCCGCATATTTTGATAATTACCTTAATAACTTGCCAGAGATAAAAAATTCAATTAAACCGGAACGCTTTAATGATGAAGAATATCTAAAATCATTAAGCCTGCAATTTAAGGACTACATAAATGAAATAAAATTCGATGAAGATTTTATAGATGTAATAGAACGATATATATGCAATAACTACGAAAATGCGGATTTATTTTCGGTAAGATCAAGCTCTGTTGTTGAAGATGGAAAGGACAGCTCCTTTGCCGGGCTTTTTGATACCGTGCTGAATGTTTCCAGTGGGCAGCTTTTTGAAGGGATAAAAAGTTGTTTATTCTCATTGTTTTCACCCAATGTATTAAAATATTGCCTAGAAAGAAATGCTGATATAAACGAGTTGAAAATGGGAATCATTATTCAGAAAATGATTCCGGCATATATTTCTGGTGTTGCGTTTACGGCCAATCCTAGAGGTTTGCTAAATGAAATAATTATTGTAGCAGGCTATGGGTCTGGTGATTTAATAGTGGAAGATAAAGTCCCAACTATTACTTACTATTATAATATTACAGACAAAAACTATTACTACGAAAATCAGCCCGGCTCCCCGGTTCTAGATAATGAAAATTTACAAAAAATAATTGATGCAATAGACAATGTAAAGGTATTGTATGATGGGCACTTGGATATTGAATATGCGCTTTATCAAAATAATCTATACATATTGCAAGCAAGGCCCATAACCACCTTAAAAGTTGATAAAATAATTGTTCTAGACAATAGCAACATCGTTGAAAGTTATCCCAATGTCTCGCTGCCCCTTACCACATCCTTTGCAAAAGAGGCTTACTATGGGGTGTTTAGGGGCCTTGCAAAAAGATGCTTGTCTAACGGAATATTGGTCAATAAATATGACCATGTACTCAAAGCTATGGTTGAGAGTGTGAACGGAAGAATGTACTATCAGATTAACAGTTGGTACACACTTATTGAAACCCTGCCGTTTAGCAAGAAAATTATTCCGGTGTGGCAAGATGCCCTTGGAGTATCAAGCAAAGAATATCACGCTGAAAAGGTTAAAACCGGCGTTTGGCAAAAAATCAAAACTTGGTTTAGTGTTATTAAACAGTTTGTCTCTGTTCCAAAGCAAATGAACAGCTTAAATGAGCAATTCATCGATGTAAGTGTACACTTTAATGAGAAATACCAAGATAGTCTAAGCAATGACGAATTAAAGGTGCTGTACGAAAGTATATCCGAAAAGGTCTTAAAAAACTGGGATATTACTTTGCTTAACGATTTATATGCATTTGTTTTTGTTGGACTGTTAAAGAGCTACTTTAAAAGAATTAAGGTACCTGACTATGAGGCTGAAGTAAATAAGTATATTTCAGGAATAACCAACATAGAAAGTATGGAGCCTGTTAGGAAACTGATGGAGCTTGCAATGCTGGGCTGCGATGAGGGAGTCATAGATGATTTATCAGTTTTAGAAAACGATAAAGACCTAGAAGAGTATTTGTTAAATAATCAATCGGTTTTTTCTGATAAGTTTAAAGAATATATTAAAATGTACGGAGATCGATCATTAGAAGAGCTGAAACTGGAAAGCCACACATATAGGTCTTCTCCGATTACATTGGTTAAAAGGATAATCGAATATACAGAAGATAAGGATAAGCTTGATAGCGTAAATCAATCGCTAAATAAAAAAGAAAACAAAGACTTGCCAAATATATATATGAAAAGACATTCTTTTATAAATAGGCTAATTGTAAGGTATATCAGCAATAAAGCAATGAGTGGCATAAAAAATAGAGAGATTTCGAGAATGAACAGAAGTAGGATTTACGGGATGGTACGAACAATCTTTTTAACTATAGGAGACAACCTGTCAAAGTCCGGATTAATAGAAAGCACCAATGATATTTTTTATTTAACAACTGCCGAAGTCTTCGATACTATTTCTGGGATAAAGCTTGAACTTAAAAATATAGTAGATTGCCGGAAAAAAGAGTATATACTGTTTAGAAAGCTGCCCAATAACTCAAGAATGATTTTTGCCAACAGAATTTTCGATAAAAAGCACATTAATATAAACTCTGAAGATTTGTTAAAAAAACCGGATGAGATATCGGGAATACCATGCTCCAATGGAATAGTTACAGGGGAGATTTTGGTGGTTGATAATCCGGAAAAAGCAGATAATTACAGGGATAAGATATTAGTAACTAAAACCACTGATCCGGGTTGGGTGTTTCTATTAACGCTGGCAAAAGGAATTATAGCTGAAAAAGGCTCTCTGCTGTCCCACACGGCAATTATCTCCAGGGAGTTGAATATACCTTCCATTGTCGGAGTTAAAGATGCAACCCGCATTCTAAAGACCGGAGATATTATTAGAATGAACGGTGACACAGGGGAAATTAGAATAGAAAAGAGTGCATCTGAATGAATTATAAATTAATCCGATTCGATAAAGAAGAAAACTATATAAATGATTTTTTACAACTTCCAAAAAAATTGTACTCAAAACTCGACATTGTGCAAAATGAGACAGAAGAATTGGATTTGCTTTTGGGAAGACATGTTTTAAGCAAGTATTTCGTGTTACATAAATTAATTGTATATAGCGGAGATTTACCCTGTGCCAGATGCGTGATTACAATATATCCGGGGGATTCTGTTGCATATCTGGGACTATTTGAGAGTATTGATGACATTGAATGTGCTAGGCTTTTATTTCATGAAGGAAGAAGAATATCAATAGAAAATAAATGCAATAAGATTCAAGGCCCTGTTGATGCCAGCTTTTGGGTTAGGTACAGATTGAAAACCAGTGGATTTCAGAAGAAAGTATTTGTAGCAGAACCTAATAATAAAGAATATTACTTAAAACTATTTCTGGATGCCGGGTTCGAAATATGTGAAAAATACATATCTAACTATTATAAAAGGTTGCCGTTGCTTAGGTTTAATAATAAAAAAGCTAAGGATAGGTATAATCGGTTTATTTCAAAAGGTATCAAAATAATTACACCAAAAGCCAAAGATTTCGATGATATAATAAGCGACATTTACAACTTATTGATGGAGTTATATTCTGAATTACCTGTTTTTAAGCCTATCAGCCAAGAGGACTTTATAAAGTATTTCAGCAATTATCGACATATTTTAGATTATTCATTTGTAAAGCTTGCATATCATGAAGATAATGCTGTTGGGTTTATTATAGGTATGCCTGATTATGGGAATATGCTTTACAGAAGACTTAGTTTCATCGATTATATCAAGTTGTTTCTTAAAAAGATACGATCAAAAAACTACGTAATTCTTTACATGGGTGTGAAAAAGGAATACCGTGGCCTCGGAAATGCAATGATTCAGACCTTGTTCAAGAATGTCCAAAAAAGAAGGTCACACACCATCGGGGCACTTATCAAAGAAGGTAAGGCAACCGGCCAATATGTATCCAATCAAATTATTTCAAAGAATACTTATGTTCTGCTGAGTAAGTCATGCGGTAAATTTGATTTATTGTAGAAAATCATGGATTATTATTGAGAATTCTACATATTTAATATAAAATATGTAGCAATATATATAAATGGAGAGTGTCAAAATGAAAAAATTAACGTTAGTAATATTTTTTATTGTTTTAAGCCTTTCTCTTGTGTCATGTAAAAAAATTACCAATGAAGAAATTATAGAAACAGTATCGGAGCATTTAGGTGTAGAGATTGACAGCGTAGATGTTGTTGAAGAGGAAAAAGATGATGGGAAATGGTTTATTGAAGCAGAATTAACTAAAAATGATGGAATATACACTTCCGTTTGCGAAGCAGAACTTACATATAAATCAAAAAAAGGTGAATGGGATTTGGTGGATTATGAACCGAAAGAATGGCTTACATATCCTACCGCCAGTGCTGTGGACGACAAAGCCTTGTTTATTGACTACCTATCAAAAACTAGTTTTACAACATCTTCTGGTAGTTTGAACTACAATAAGGATTATGTCACTTTGGAAGAGTTGAAAAGCGTGAATTTAAATCTTAAGGCACCTTACTCAGATGAAATCAGAGGCAAAATTAAATATGATACTCCTAACGGTAGTGGGACTTGTGAAGGTATCTTTAAAATGATATTTGGCCAGAATCAATGGGTTGTAAGCCAATTTATTCAGGATGCGCCGATGCAATTTGAGTGGAAGCCAGATAAAGGATTTGAAATTGAAGTCTCAGAACTATTAAGGTCAATGGGTGAAACTTGGAATATAGATCTTGAAGTAAAAGATGAATCAATAAATGAAGTATGTAGAATAAAACCGTCCGATATAAAAGAAGTAGGTGTAATAAGCCAACCCGCTCTTGTTGCAAATGACGTGGCTGAGGCAAAAGTGCATTTTGTAGCAGACAAAGGTGTGGCTACTGTTGTAACGGATGCAATTGTAAGATATAGATTAAGAGATTTAAAATGGTACCTTGAATCGGTTACCAAAGTAAGTGAAAAGCAAAGTATAAAGTATAAAACCGATATGCTCGGAACTTGGGACGGGTATTATATAATTGGTGGGAATAAAAGAAATGCAGTTGTAGAATTCACCAACTTTATTAAACATAACAATCTTTATGAGGGAGTGTTTTCGTTCTCTTCCTCCGACACCTTTGAAAGTCCTTCAGGTAAATTCGAAATAACAGGATACTATGAACTGAATAATAATAGATTTGTTATAAAAGCAGGCA
>JAAYNX010000151.1 GCA_012520615.1 Clostridiaceae bacterium
ACCGATTAGACAATTATTTTGGTCATGTTAGGTTCTACACGAGAGATGCTAGTCGAGATATTTTGAATGCATATTTAGACCTTACGCAGGAAGTTAACAAACTGCGTTTAGAGATAAAATGCATGGGTCGAAATTTGGATGAAATAACTCATCTGAAACGACTTCAAAAGAATCTTCAGGATGAAAAAGATGAGTTGTTAAACTTGCAGATTGATGAATCAATGTCTCGTCAATTGAAACAGACTCTTGTAAAAGAAAAAGAGGCTCAGATTGAGAATATTGAAAATCAAATTGCTGAATTGAAATCTCAAGATGGTTTCATTGATGCTTATCTCTTTTCTGAAGAATCGGAAGCTTTCATGAAGCAGTTAGATGAGAAACTTTGCTTGCTTCAGGAGATTGCAACGCAGCGACAAAGCTATGATATCGACGAATAAAGCTGCTATTTATTTATCATTTTATTACTTCGTAATAGATAAAAAATAGCAATTAAATGCCAATTAACTGTCAATAAAATGACAGGAAATTAAAGGATTGGCTTTGAAAAAGTCAAAATGGCATAAAACAGCCATTTAATAACAATTAAATATCATTTAAAAAGATATTTAATTGTAATAAAAATCCACTGCTCCGATTTCGGCGGCAAAAAATAGGAATTAAAAAGGAATTTATTAGTTATTAAATAACATTTAATTCCTGATGGTGGATTAAAACTGCTATTTAATTGCAATAAAACTGCTATTAAATATCGCAAAAATAAATATTGAGAGTACCGCCTAAGCAGCGGGGCTAACCATAGATAGACTCCAAGTGCTGAGGTGTGATGTTGGATATTACGATTGTAACTGCTAAGACTCACACCGCTATAAGCGCTAGGAGTCTATTTTTAGGAGGAAACAAGGAAATGGCAAATGTAGCAAAGCCACATAAGGTTACGAATGGAGCCAAGGCTATAAATTATGTTTTAGGAAGGAAAGACCAGGGTGGTCATAACGGTGCTGATAAGAGAAATGAACTTGTCTTCACCCGCTATATGCATGGCGGTGAATCCTACATTTCTCAGATGCAACGTTATTGGGACATGGCAGCTGAAAAGCACACAACACAGTGCGTTTCATGTGTGTTCGGCTTTTCAAAGAACGAACTCAATCCTGACGACCCTGATGCTGCATATTTAGCAGAATATGCTGTATCAAGCTTCTATGACAAATTGGAAGAACAGGATATTCTTCCCAAAGGTCATCAAGTGCTTTTTGCAGTGCAAAAAGATGGTAAGAACGGAAACATCCACGTCCACTCTGTGATGTGTGATGTCAACATGGTTGACCACAAAGGATTACCACAGGAAATGCGATGGGGTCCGCTCCTCACTTCTGAGTTTCAGAAGCATTGTGAAGAACTTGGCTTGTTTGAAGTTGATTATGGCAAAGACAAGAACTCAAAAGATGTCAGCTATTCCCGTGGCGAGCGAATGCTTCGTGAGCAGGGAAAGCCTGTCTTCAAAGATATTGTGCGTGAGCGTATTGATGAGTCTTTGGCAAATGCAAAAGACGTTGATGATTTTAAAGTGGAACTTAAAAATCGAGGCATCACAATATCTGAGCAGAAAGACAGAAAAGGTAATCTACGTTACAAGTATAACGTTGACCCTTCTACTCTTAATGGCTTAAAGAACAAAACTAATAATTATAGTTTGCGTTCTACAAGCCTTGGCGAATTATATTCGCCAGAGTCTATTGAGTCTTATTTTGCTCAGTCTGTATCAGCTAAACAGACCGTTCTTAGTCGTAATGAATTCTTGGAAAAGAATTATGACTTTATTTATGGTAAAGGTCTCAGCATCATTGAAGCAACAAAGCTTGCTGAAGATGCTTATGAGGAATATAAGCGAACAGGCAAGATGCCTTCTGATGAAGAGGAAAATGATACTAACACACCTGAGGTGAATACTTCTCCTGTTACACAGGAACAGGTACTAGCACCTGTGATTATTTCCAATGAGGAAGAATCACAGAAAAAGAAAAAAGGGCGTAAAGCAACTAAGTCAGCTACTGCTGAGTCAATCGAAGCTGCCGAAAGGCAAAACATGAGCGAGCCTACAAAGGCTAGGTATGCTCGAATTAAGAACATGGATTCAGATGTTCTTTCAGAACAGGATAATCTGATGATTGAAGCTGTTATGCGTAAGGCAGAGAATATGCGTGATGTTGAGCATGACAAAGACAGATACTACGGTGAGTAAATAAAAATGAATAACGAAGTCACGAGAATAAGTGCAATAGGAATTATCCTGAGAGCATGTGAGGTTGACAACTCACTTGCGATGCACACAGCGTCTAAGCGTTTAGTGATGGGGAGTAGTTTCTGCCAGCGGTGAGTTAATAGAGTAGATTTTAGTCTGCTTTATTAGCGAGCCGCTTTTTATTGGCTTCTTCGTTTGTTGAAAAAATGAAGGAGTTAATTATGGCTAAGAACGA
>JAAYNX010000213.1 GCA_012520615.1 Clostridiaceae bacterium
GGGAGTTAAGGTTTAGGGGCAGCCTGCAATGGCATGCAGGAACTGACCCCTTTACCGCGGAGACCCTTAATTGTGGGAGATAGATTGCCCCGCGTCAGCGATAGAAATCTTGACTACGATGGGGGAATGAACCTGTCATGCGGTATCACTATTTGATGCTGTGGACAGCGTAGCCTGCCTTGAGTGTTGCTTGGAGGATAGCGGATCACGTGTTTATGTACTGGCCGGTACATAAGCAATATTGCCGTTTGAAACCATCAGTGCAAAAGAGGCTAGAGTAGGCAAAGGCTCTCGGGGAAAACCCCTAGGCTGTTTGTTAATGAGGCAATCCGGGGATTGCAGTGTGGACTAAGTGGTAATCAGGCTTTGATAAGGGTGACCTTTCAACGTGGGATTTAAAGGGAAACCTCCAAAACGGTGACGTTTCGGTATCCAACGGGGAAAACCTGCCTGACCTAAGCCGCAAAATTTACTCGGTTTGTTGCCATCCTGTTGAATTACTAAGTTTTCTAAGAAATTGGGAAAGCAGGATTTTACTTGGAACAAGAGAAATCTGAGAAAAGATATATCAAACTTTTTGACAAATATAAGGAATTATCCGAAGAGAATATTCCGATAAAAAAAGGCTCTGGCGTTGAAAAAAAACATGTCATTTGGGGTCTTTTTATTTCAATTATTTCGTTCACATTATCAATACTTATATTATTTGCATCAACAAGTATTTTTAAATCAATATCTCCTCCCTTTGCTTTTTTGGTAGTGTTGGGTATTATATTGATTGGCGTAATCTTTGACGTTATAGGGATGGCAGTTACTGCAGCAGATGAAACTCCTTTTCATTCAATGGCATCAAAAAAGCTAAAAGGAGCAAGACAATCAATAAATCTCTTGCGTAATGCTCCGCGTGTATCCAGCTTTTGCAATGACGTTGTAGGAGATATATGCAGTGTAGTTAGCGGTGCAGCAGGCACAGCTATTGTATACAAGCTTTTTGCGAATAGTGCGAATATTTCTTTGTTTGAAGTACTGTTAGGTGCTTTAATCGCTGCTCTGACCGTCGGAGGAAAAGCTTTCGCAAAAAACATAGGTATAAACAATGCCAATTACATAGTTTATAAAGTTGGCCGGATACTTGCTGTTTTTTCAGGGCAAAAAGCCTCTAAAAGTAAAAGTAAAAAGAGTGGTTGATTTGAGGTGTAAATATAGTTGATTAAAAATAATGGCATAAGTAAAGGATACCTTTCAAGAATAAATACCCCTGAAGATATCAAGGGTTTGACATATGATGAAATGGGACTGCTGGCAGAGGAAATTCGGCTTTTTTTATTGGATTCGGTTTCTAAAACAGGTGGCCATATTGCCTCAAATTTGGGTGTTGTCGAATTAACATTAGCACTTCACAAAGTTTTAAATGCTCCAACGGATAAAATTGTTTGGGATGTAGGTCACCAGACCTATGTGCATAAAATTCTTACCGGACGTAAGGATCGCTTTGATTCATTACGACAACTAGATGGAATATCAGGTTTTCCAAAAACGCAGGAAAGTGAATATGACGTCTTTAACACAGGACATAGTAGCACCTCTGTTTCTGCTGCTCTGGGGATGGCCAGAGCAAGAGATTTAAGTGGTGAAGATTATACAGTTGCTGCTGTTATAGGGGATGGAGCGTTATCTGGCGGGATGGCTTTAGAGGCATTGAATGATGCAGGAATGTCCCAGACTAATCTGTTGATAATTCTCAACGATAATGGTATGTCTATCGCTCCTAATGTGGGAGGCTTATCCCGATATTTAAGTAAAATTCGAGTGCGTCCGTTTTACTATAAAACCCGTGAGTCAATGCAGGCTTTCGTTGATTCAATACCAAAGTCGGGAAAGAGACTAAGAAAATTCTTGCATAGAATTAAATCGGCTATAAAGAGTATGTTTATACCATCAATGTTTTTTGAGGACTTAGGGTTCCGCTATTTTGGTCCCATCGACGGGCACGATATTGAAGAAATGGTAAGAGTCTTAGAACATGCTAAAACAATGAAAGGTCCTGTTTTAGTTCATGTTTCCACTATAAAAGGAAAAGGCTATAAGTTTGCCGAAGAAAAGCCGGATATTTATCATGGTATTGCCCCTTTCGAAATAGAAACCGGTCATGTGGTAAATGCAGGCAGCGAGAATTATTCGGGCGTTTTCGGAGAAAAAATATGTGAGCTTGCCCGAAAAGATGAAAAGATTATTGCCATCACCGCCGCCATGACTGACGGAACAGGTCTTTCGAATTTCAGAGAATTATATCCTAAACGCTTTTTTGATGTAGGAATAGCCGAGCAGCATGCAGTTACCTTAGCCGCCGGGTTAGCTATGGGAGGGGCAAAACCTGTTGTAGCAATGTATTCTACATTCTTACAGCGGGCATATGACCAGGTTCTACACGATGTGGCATTACAAAACCTACACGTAATATTTGCCATAGACCGTGCAGGCGTTGTGGGAGATGATGGGGAAACTCACCAAGGTATTTATGATGTTTCATTTCTATATACCATACCGAACATGACTATTTTATCTCCGGCATCCCCAAATGAGCTGAAGAATATGCTGGATTATGCTGTTTTAAAACATCAAGGCCCTATTGCTATTCGATATCCAAAGGGTGTAGGCAGAGAATTCACCGGATCAGATACTCCCATCGAATTCAGCAAAGGCATAGTTTTAAAAGAAGGTACTTCGGTAACTCTTATTGGTGTGGGTCATATGCTGAAAAATGTTTTTGATGCTGCTCTTTTATTAGAGAAGGAAGGAATTTCTTGTGAGATTATCAATCCAAGATTTTTACGGCCTGTAGATGATGAACTTATATTATCCTCGGCTAAAAAAACTAAAAAAGTCGTGGTTATAGAAGATGTTATTAAGGATGGAGGCTTTGGCAGCTATGTGACCGGGCTTTTAAATGATGCTCATATTGGAGCATATTCAAAAATCATTGGACTTCCCGATAAGGGGATTGAGCACGGAAAAAGAGAGTTGATATACAAGAAATACGGGCTTGATGCAGAAGGAATAAAAGCAAGCGTCATGAAAGAGCTTGGCTGAACAGTTCCATCGTATGACTATGGAACCTTTAGTCGATATCAAGCGTGCCGCTCAGGAAGTTCGCTTGCTGACATAAAAAAAGACTTGGACAACGGAACAATGTTGTCAAAAGAACCGTTAACTGTACGAAAACTATCAATAATATTAAATATATGCATGTATAGCGGCTGTAGCTTGCTGCGATTTAGCGCTCCGTTCCAACATCCCGTTTCTAGTCGCGCTCGCTACGCAATCCATGCTTCGCTTTAAATCGCAGCAACCACGCCGCTTATTTATGATTGCATAATCGAATATTATAACTTTCATATCAAAACAGTTCTCGTACAGTCTGACAAGGATGTTTTGAGGCGTTCGGAGGAAGAACCCTCGACCGCCCAACTTGACAACGAAAACTAATTAAAGAAAAGGGATATTAAATGGAGAAAAATAGGCTGGATCTGATCTTATACAATAAGGGGCTTTTTGAGAGCCGGGAGAAAGCAAAAGCTGCTATCATGTCAGGGATAGTGTTTGTTGACGGCGAGCGTGCTGATAAGCCAGGCACAATATATAAAGAGGATTGTGCGATTGAGATTAAAGGTAAAACCATTCCCTATGTCAGCCGTGGTGGCTTAAAACTTGAAAAGGCAATTACTGAGTTTAACATAGAACTTACCGACCTTACATGTGTGGATGTAGGGGCATCGACCGGTGGATTTACTGATGTTATGCTTAAAAACGGAGCAAAAAAAGTCTATTCGGTTGATGTAGGTTACGGGCAATTGGCTTGGGAACTGAGAAATGATCCTAGAGTAATTTGTATGGAGCGCACCAATTTTCGTTATATTACAAAAGAGCAAATAAGCGAACCTTTAGACTTTGGATCGGCCGATGTATCTTTCATCTCATTGAAACTTATTCTTCCGCCGTTAAAAGCTCTACTTAAACCTGATGGTAAAGTTGTCTGTCTTGTGAAGCCTCAGTTTGAAGCAGGAAGGAGTAAGGTAGGCAAAAAGGGAGTGGTGAGAGATCCCAAGGTTCACGAAGAAGTTATAGATTCGATTATCGCTTTCGCAGAAGGCTTAGGATTCTCGGTGGCAGACCTTTCATTCTCCCCAATTACAGGGCCTGAGGGAAATATCGAATATTTGCTATATCTAATAAACGGAGATATAGAAAAAAAGACCGAGATAAATGTCTCAGATGTTGTAAATTCCGCACATGCCAAACACAGATAAAATTATATTTCGGACGGAATAAGATTTATTAGTTCGTCTAATGTATCTGCAACTGATAGCGCCTTTACAAGCTTCTTGCTAGGAACATGATAAACAGTATAGTCATCAGATTCTCCGATTTCTTCTCGTACACTCCTTACCGTGGATTCCTTGAATGGATCGAATCCCCAGCCATTAGTATCTACAGGTGTGCAAGCATCAATGCGTACCCAACTATCCAATTCTTGAATATATACTCCGTTGAATCCATGGATAATAAGTCGCTCAAGATTTTCACTATAAAGAGTTTGGTAGCAGAAACCTGCAGGGATTCCTGAAGCCCTCATAAGGGCAGCAAGAAGATGAGCCTTGGCAAAACAAACGCCATGGCCTTTGTCCAACACTTCAGATGCTGTTTTAGTTACACTGGTTGCGTTAATATCGAAAGAATTAAAGATATGATCTCTAGTGAATTCATAAATTTCACGTGCTTTAGATAGATTGTCTTTAAGACCGTATGTAAGCTGCTCCACAGTTTGTGCCACTAATAAGTGGTCAAAATCTATTATGTCGCTATTTTCGAGATAATCACCAATATCCGACCTATCCGGATTAGGGTCAGGCATTACAAATCTCAACTCCTTTAGTTCTACTAGTTTAATAGTATGCTACCATGCTTTTTTATTTGATGCAAGACCATTTATTACGTATTTATGTACAAGTACTTCTAAAATAGTGCTATAATATATTCCAAATATTATAATTACTTAATAAACCTTTTAAAGTAGATAAATTGGGGTGATGCCAGTGGGAAAAAGAAAAGTGATTCGGGAAATAGTAAGTATACTGCTTACAGTAGTTGTGATATTTACTATTGTTTTCGTTCTTAATCTGGCAGTATTCGCTATATCCGTTGTTAACCAGATTTCCATGGGAAATACCCTAATCGAAGGTGATATAGTATATTATAACCGCTTTGCCAACAAGCCAAATGAATTTAACAGAGGAGATATTGTACTTTTTTTAGCAGGAGGAAAAGAACGGCACGGAGTATGGGATGCCATCAACATTAAATTTACTGATTTATGGGATTCATTGACTAGAAAAAAAGAGAAAACCAATGTTCGATATGTCAAACGAATTATCGGTCTTCCCGGGGATATTATAGATATAGATGATGATGGTAATGTTTCTGTGAACGGCGAAATAGAGAATAAGGCATATGTTTTAGGCAAGACTTTTAAAGATGAAATAGAGTTTCCTTTAAAGGTGCCAACCGATCAATTTTTTGTTATGGGGGACAACAGAGAGTTTTCAAAAGACAGTCGGCATTTTGGCTGTGTAAGCATACATTCTTTTGAAGGGAAAGCGTCTTTTATTCTCTGGCCGCCCTCAAAAGTAAAACAAATAAAGTAATAAAAATGTGAGGAAACTATGGAAACAGTTAATACCGTTAAAAAGAAAAAATTGCCCATGCCTCTTGATTCAGGCTTAATGTATACTTTTGTTGCCATTTACTATGTATATGCATCCCGGTTTGTTGCAAAGCTGAATCTTACTACAGAAATAAAACTGATACTTGCTCAAGTTTTATTTTTAGTTGCTCCACCGTTTATACTAGCTATTATCAGAAAATATGATATAAAAGAAACATTCCGTCTTAAAGCTCCGAAACCCTTTGAAGTATTGCTGATGTTGGTTATCAGCCCGGTTATGGTTATTGCAGGATTCTGTGCAGGTTTCATCGGCCTTCTTGCAGTTAAGGGTATTTTTGGAAGAGTATATGTGGCAGGGGACGTAACTGACCTTATGTCCAACAAACTTCTAATATCTCTGATTCTAGTTGCTGTATTTCCGGCAGTATGTGAGGAATTGCTATTCAGAGGCATGATACAAAGAGGGTTTGAAAGGATTGGGGCTGGTTGGTCGATTTTTTTAAGCGGCCTTCTATTCGGTTTATTCCATTTTGATTTTCAACGGCTGGCTGCTCAAACACTGATTGGCTTTTTAGCGGCATATGTGGTATATCGTACCGGTTCAATTTTTAACGGTATGATTCTTCATTTTTGCAATAATGGTTTGTTGACTCTTCTAGCAAATTATATGGCGGGGTCAGAGGTCCAAGGTACCCAAGTGGTGACTGATCCCTTTGATGTTCCGGATTTTTTGCAATTGGCGCAACAATACGACATGTCCCTGGAACAGCTTCTTGGAGTTATGGCGGGAATATTTGGGGTGATTCTGGCATTTTGTATCGTAGTAATCTTCGGACTGATTTTAATACTTAGAACTATTACTAAAAAGAACTTTACAAAACCGGAAAAAGTTAAAGGGAGTGCAATAGGTGTCTTAGCCGGGCTTCCCGGTCTGTTAATAATCGGTGTTGTGTATACCGGTCTGGGATTGATGCTGTTAAATAATAATTTGGGACAAAAAATACTTCAATTTATGGGGATGCTATAGAATTGGACAGCTGCTATTTTAGAAAAATAATGCAAAAAGAAAGTTTTCTCACAGCATGACTCGGCGCTAGGCTGTCGGTGGCAGGAAGTCGTTGGATAAATATGTACTGAAAGGTTTAGAATAAATGATAATTGCAGATCAATGGACTGAATATAAACTTTTAGATGCAGGAGACGGTGAAAAAGTTGAAAGTTGGAACGGTACTATATTAAGAAGGCCGGATCCTCAGGCCATATGGCCTTGGACAAAACCGGGAGTATGTGATAACGTGCATGCCCATTATCACAGAAGCAAGGCCGGAGGCGGGCAGTGGGAATATAAAACCAGCCTTCCGCAAAACTGGACCATTAGATATAAAAACCTGACTTTTAATGTAGAACCTACAGGATTTAAGCATACGGGTCTTTTCCCGGAACAAGCCGTCAATTGGGACTGGATGACAGCAAAAATAAGCGCCGCAAACAGGCCTATTTCAGTCCTCAATCTGTTTGCCTACACAGGGGGCGCTACATGTGCTTGCCTTGCCGCCGGGGCATCAGTGTGCCATGTAGATGCATCTAAGGGGATGGTGACATGGGCAAAGAAAAATGTTGCCTTATCTAATCTTTCGGACAAGCCTGTACGCTATATAGTGGATGACTGTATGAAATTTGTCCAAAGAGAGATAAGACGTGGCCGATTTTATGATGCAATTATTATGGACCCTCCTTCCTATGGAAGGGGCCCAAATGGGGAGTTGTGGAAGCTTGAAGATGAGCTTTTCTCGCTTGTTACCACCTTAAAAGAGGTTATGAGTAAAAGTCCTCTGTTTTTCCTCTTAAATTCTTATACTGCAGGCTTTTCCCCAAGGGTTTCGGCAAATATGCTTGAACTAAGCATAAAAAGAAAATACGGAGGGCAGGTTACCAGCGGCGAAGTGGGGCTTCCAATTACAGATTCTACAATTATTCTTCCCTGCGGCAACTATGCCCGGTGGGAAGAATAGAAAGTTAGCAAAGCGGTTGACACATTAAAAAGCTTGTTATTAATTTAGGAGTAATTTATACTGAATAGTGTAAATTTATCATAGGATGTTTGCTATATCGAAAGGAAGGTATTTTAATAGCCTATGGAAAATGAAAAAATGTATTTAAGTCCTTTTATAAATGCACTGGAGGATAGTAAGGCTAAGAATATTAAAGCTATTGATATTCATGAGCTGACAACTATCGCTAATCACTTTTTAATTGCAAGTGGTACTTCGGCTACCCATATTAAATCTATTACAGATAAATTAATAGAAAAGATCTCAGAAAACGGACTAAAACCTTTACGGGTTGAAGGATATAATCATGCAAGATGGATACTGCTGGATTACGGTGATGTAATAATTCACATCTTCCATGAAGAAGACAGAGAATACTATGGACTTGAGAGACTGTGGCAGGACGGAAAGCCTGTTGAACTATAGAATACGCTTTAAGAGGGAATGCAAACTATTGGAGGTTATTAAAAATGAGTTATTCAAGGGAAATAGATAAAAAGTGGCAAAAAATATGGGAAGAAAACGAGCTATATAAGTTTGATCGCAATAAGTTGGACAAAAAGCTGTATTGCCTTGAAATGTTTTCTTATCCATCGGGGGCTAATCTCCATGTAGGCCACTGGTATAATTTCGGGCTTACAGATTCCTGGGCAAGACTTAAGAGAATGCAGGGCTATAACGTATTTCATCCGCAAGGGTTTGATGCATTCGGTCTTCCTGCCGAAAACTACGCAATTAAAACGGGTATTCACCCTAAAGACTCAACCATGAAAAATATCGATACTATGAAACGGCAGCTCAAAGAAATGGGCGCTACCTTTGATTGGGATTATGAGGTGGTAACCTGTGCGCCGGAGTATTATAAATGGACTCAGTGGATTTTTCTGCAGTTATATAAAAAGGGTCTGGCTTATAGAAAAAATGCTCCGGTTAATTGGTGTCCAAGCTGCAAAACAGTTCTTGCCAATGAGCAGGTTTTGGACGGTACCTGTGAGCGCTGTAATAGTGAGGTAACCAGAAAGAATCTTACCCAATGGTTCTTCAAAATCACCGAATATGCACAGGAACTGTTAGATTGTCTGCCTGATCTTGACTGGCCGGAAAAAACAAAGAAGATTCAGACCAACTGGATAGGGCGCTCTGAAGGTGCTCAAATTCAGTTTAAAGTAGATAGTGAGGACAAGTCTTCGGATATTACCTTTAATGTATTTACAACCCGCGCTGATACACTTTACGGTGTTACTTACGTAGTTTTGGCTCCGGAGCATGATCTTGTGGACAAAATAACCACTCCTGAGTACAAAGATGCTGTGGAGGAGTATCGTAAACAGGTTACTAAAGTTTCCGAAATTGACAGGCTTTCAACCACCAGAGAGAAAACCGGCGTATTTACCGGGGCGTATGCGATTCACCCTCTAACTGGTGAGAAAGTACAGATATGGATTGCCGATTATGTTCTTGGCGGATATGGGACAGGCTGTGTTATGGCCGTTCCTGCCCATGACGAACGAGACTATGAATTTGCCAAGAAATATGGGCTTGATATAATTCGTGTTATAAAGGGAAAAGAAGGTGTTGATGATAATCTTCCCTTTGTTGAGGATGGCCTTTTAACTAACAGCGCAGAGTTTGACACAGTGCCCTCACAAGAGGCTCGTCTTGGTATTGTTGAGAAACTTGCCAAACAAGGTAAAGGCGAGCTTAAGGTAACTTATCGCTTAAGAGATTGGCTAGTTTCAAGACAGCGTTATTGGGGCGCTCCGATTCCTATAATTCATTGCGAAAAGTGCGGAACTATACCGGTTCCGGAAGATCAACTACCGGTAGAGCTCCCTTACAATGTAGTCTTTACTCCCGACGGTGAGTCACCTCTGGCTAAATGCGAGGAGTATATAAACACAACATGTCCCACCTGTGGCGGACATGCCAGAAGGGATTCGGATACATTAGATACCTTTGTATGCTCGAGCTGGTATTATTTAAGGTATCCGGATAATAAGAACGATAAAGAAGCTTTTAATCCGGAGTGGATAAACAAAATGCTGCCTGTTGACAAATATGTGGGTGGTGCAGAGCACGCAGCTATGCATCTTCTCTATGCACGTTTCTTTACAAAAGCATTGAGAGATATGGGTTATCTTAATTTTGACGAACCTTTCCTTTCATTAATTCATCAAGGGAGTATTTTAGGTTCCGATGGCCAAAAAATGTCCAAATCCAGAGGCAATACTGTTACTCCGGACGAGTATATTAACAAATACGGTTCTGATGTATTCAGGATGTATTTGGCTTTCGGCTTTGCCTATATTGAGGGAGGCCCTTGGAGTGATGACGGAATAAAGGCTATCGACCGCTTTGTAGGGCGAATTGACAGGTTGGTTGAAAAGTTTATTTCAGAAAGAGGAAAAGCATCATCGAACACTATGGGCGCCGATGAAAAAGAACTCAATTTTGTGCGGCACAACACCATAAAGAGTGTTACTCAGGATACCGATCAATTCCAGTTCAACACAGCGATAGCAAGGCTTATGGAGTTGGTAAATGCACTTTATAAATATGATTTACTGAACAACAAAAACATGGGTCTGTTAGAGGATATCCTGAAAGATTTGATAAAACTACTATCACCCTTTGCGCCTCATTTTGCAGAAGAAATGTGGCAGACAATGGGGGAAAAAGAATCAATCTTTAACCAGAGCTGGCCGACTTATGACGAAAAAGCCCTTGTTAAGGATGAGGTTGAGCTTGCTGTTCAATTTAACGGACAAATCAAGTTTAAAATTAATGTGCCTAGCAATTCGGACAATAATGAGATTGAGAATCTTGTTAAAAATGATTCCCGTTCAGCTCAGTATCTGGAAGGGAAAAATATAGTCAAGATAATTGTTGTAAAAGGCCGTTTGGTTAATATTGTCGTGAAATAAAAGGAGTGAAGGGTGATGGACCAAGCATTTCGATTTCTTGTAATGGCTGGTGTTACATATATGGTATTTTTATGCGTTATTAGAATTGCTATTGGAAGCCAATATAAGTCCAAATCCTTCCTTATAAATATAATTGGTATGATTTCTGTGTACGGGAGCTTTATTATAAGCCGTTACAACGGAGTATTAAAGCTTCCGGATATTCTTAATTATATAATAGTGATGCTACTGACGATATTTTTGCCCCCCCTTGCTTTAAAGATGAAAAGTGATCAAACTCTCAAATACCTTGCTATTGGTATTGTGGCAATTCCATTGCTTCATCTTTTATTTTCATTATTACTGGGCTGGGGAGAGTATTTGCCGTTTATTCGTATACCATCCCTCTGGGATCTTCTTTAACTCTACCCATGAAATGCGAATGGATGCCAAAGGATATTGGAATAATATTATTATAGAAGTATGGAGGCGATTTATTTGTCTTTAGTAACGCCGGATGAAGCGCGTCTTCTACAACCCGCTGTTCTGGCTTTTATAGGTGATGCAGTATTTAATCTTTTCATACGGGAAAGATTAATAATAAATCAAAAAGGGACCTCCCATAAATTGCATATTCTATCCACTGAATATGTTAAGGCTGCTTCCCAGTCTAAAATATCAAAGGCTTTAATGGATACATTTACTGCGGAAGAAGCATACATTTTCAGGCGAGGAAGAAATACTAAATCCACCACAATACCCAAGAACGCTGATGTTCAGGATTACAAATATGCTACTGCATTTGAGGCGTTATTAGGTTATCTGTATTTAACGCAGCAGAGGGAGAGACTTAATCAATTGATGGAACAGGCAGCCAATATTATTGAGGCTCCCAGAATGGAGATAAAAAATGAGAAAGAGTGAATTCGGACCAAAAAAAGGGCTTGGGGCTAAGTCGGCTGCCCGGGGAAGAAACGATAGGGGCAGGAGTAAAAGCAGGTCGGGCAAAGACGATGAAGGCGACCAAAGACTGCAAAATAGAAATACCGATTGGAGTACCGGGGGATATAGAGTAACAAAAAAAAGCCCCGGTAAGAGCTCTGGTTTTAAATGGTATAATAAGGATGCATCACAAGATGGAGAAGGGACAAGCATTAAAGGCCCCAAAAAAGACACAAGAAATAATAGTGCATCCAGAGATAAAAAGAAGGGTAATGTCAAGAAAACTCCCCATTCACCTATTAACAGAAGAGATGAATTCCGGAATAAAAAAGAAGAAATAAACATTAAGAGAGCCTTCAACGAATTTGAAGTCAAAGATAACATTGAAAGAGAAGACAGGGTGGAAGGAAGAAACTCTGTGTTTGAAGCCATGCGCTCGGGACGTCCTATTAATAAGCTATTTGTTGAGAAGGACAGCAAAGATGTTCTGATATTAAGAATCATAGCTATGGCAAGAGAAAAAGATATCCCAATCCAATATTTTGATAAAAGTAAGCTTGACTCTATCTCTCAGACCAGAACTCATCAGGGCGTTATTCTGGAAGTTGCGGCTAAGGAATACGTAGAGGTTGAGGATATATTAAAGATAGCTGAAGAAAAGGGGGAAAAGCCGTTTATACTTGTTCTAGACGGTATTACAGATACAAATAATTTGGGTTCAATAATAAGAAGTGCCGAATGTGCGGGAGTTCATGGTATAATTCTTCCTAAGCGCCGCTCGGCTACTTTAAATGCAACAGTATCAAAAGTTGCAGCCGGAGCTTTGGAATATGTGCCAGTAGCCCGAGTTACAAACCTGGTCCAAACATTAAGATCTCTCAAAAATGAAGGTTTATGGATTGTTGCGGCTGATATGGATGGAAAAACAAACTACCAGGATGCTGACCTTACAGGACCAACAGCCCTTGTTATCGGAAGTGAAGGAGAGGGACTTGCCAGGCTGGTAAAAGATGAGTGCGACTTGATTGTGAAAATACCAATGAAAGGTAAGATTTCATCTCTGAATGCTGGTGTTGCTGCGGCACTTATTATGTTCGAAATATCAAAACAAAGAGGTTAGCGGCATAAATAGTACATTGTTTAGCTTTTCTTATATGAGAGCTAGTTTAATTCGTGATATCAATAGCAGCTGTTCTTTAGAGTATTGAGGTGAATATGAAGCGACAATCTAGGTTTATTTTTCTAATTATTGCAATATCAATTATTTTTGCCGGCACGAATATATTTCTGTTTCACCGATATATCGGCATGGTAGCAGGAGATGCCGAGATAATAAACAATCTTGGAACCATAAGAGGCTCTATTCAAAGGTTTACAAAGCTAGAGCTTTCTTATCTTGAAAGTAACCATGTAATAAAAAGAATAGATTATCTTTTTGAAACCTATAAGGATTTAAACACGCCATTTCTTAATCAAATTTATGAAACATGGGAAGAACTAAAAATAGTTGCTTCAAAGCACAGGAATAGCCCTGATAATCATAACAGGAAGCTTTTGATAGAGGTCAGTGAGGAATGCTGGGAAATAGCAGATAAAGCGATTCTTGAGAATCAATACATTGCGGAGAACAAAGTAGGCTATCTGATTTTACCGATTGTATTTTTGGTGTTTGAGTTCTTTTTTGGCCTGCTGCTTATTTTTATTGTTAAAAAATATGTATATGATAATTTGGAAAATTTTGCTGCTTATGATAACTTAACTAAAGCACACAACAGAAGGTATTTTATTGAATATCTGAATAAAGAAATTTCCAGAGCTGAACGAAAAGGCACAACCTTCTCTCTAATTATGTTTGACATAGATCGCTTTAAGCATATTAACGATACATATGGGCACAGTACCGGGGACGAAGTTCTGAAAACACTTATTAATATTGTACAAAAGGATTTACGAAAATCCGATGTGCTATCCAGAATTGGGGGCGAAGAATTTACGATTCTGCTTCCTGATGCAAAGATAAAAGAAGCTGTCTTTACTGCCGAAAGAGCCCGCAAGACTATAGAAAATTATACTTTCAAAGATGTTGGAAAGGTAACGGTAAGCTTTGGAGTAACCATATACCAAGATGGTGATATAATAGATGATATGTTAAAAAGAGCGGACACAGCCCTTTATCTTGCCAAAAATGGCGGGAGAAACCGAACTGAAACGGTATGACACTGTTCTCACGCCTTGTAAGCCAATAATAAATATGCTACAATATATGAAACAACGGTATTGGCGCTGTTCTGACCGCATTATTATGGATGCTGTCCGGGCGGCGTTTTTGTTTGTAATAGGAGGTACCATATGGCTGCTGATATAAAAACTATCAAAAAAATAGCAGACCTTGCGGCTATTTTTATTGAAGAGAATGAACTAGAAGCCTATGCTGCACAGCTGGATACAATTATTAATTATATGGAGGAGCTGAAAAACCTCGATATAGGAGACACAAAGCCTATGGAGCATATTTTGCAGATGAATAATGTATTCAGAGAAGATAAAGTGACTGGCCAAAACATGAGAAATGAGCTTATCAAAAATGCTAATATTGCCAAAGATGGCTATTTTAAAGTACCTGCGGTGGTAGATTTATTATGAGTATATGTAAAAAAACCATTATGGAAACCTCTGAATTGCTCAGAACCAAGAAAATTGGAGCGGTAGAGCTAACTAAAGAGTATTTGAAAAATATCAGGAAGAATGCTGATATTAACGCTTATGTAACTGTTTGTGAAAACGAGGCCGTTAATGCGGCCGAGTCCGCTCAAAAACTTCTGGATTCAGAGGATGAAGTATCCCCACTTTGCGGTATACCCATGGGGATAAAAGACAATATCTGCACAAAGGATATCAGAACTACCTGTGCTTCAAAAATGCTTGAAAACTTCACCCCTTCTTATTCCGCAACGATATACAATAAACTTCAAAGAAGTGGAGCAGTACTATTGGGAAAACTGAACATGGATGAATTTGCTATGGGCAGCTCCACGGAATACACTATTTTCGGGTCTGTTCATAATCCATGGAATGGCGAATATGTTGCCGGTGGCTCAAGTGGAGGCTCTGCCTCGGCTGTTGCCGCCAATCTTGCTGCATTTGCTTTGGGGTCTGATACAGGCGGATCAATAAGGCAGCCTGCTTCCTTCTGCGGGGTTGTAGGATTAAAGCCGACCTATGGCTTAGTTTCGCGTTTTGGCTTAATAGCCTTTGCTTCCTCTTTAGATCAAATCGGCCCGATTTCTAAGGATATAACAGACTGTGCCCTTATTATGAATGCTATTGCAGGGCATGACCCTAAGGATTCAACATCGGTTAAAGGGCATGCATCAGACTATTTGGAAGATTTAGATGGAAAGGTAGACCAGTTGAGAATTGGCTTACCTATGGAATTTTTTGATTCGGCATTGGATGGGGATGTGGGGGCTGTTATCAGAAATGCATTAAAAAGTCTTGAATCCCGAGGGGCAACTTTATCGGAATGTTCACTTCCCTCAATTAAAAATGCAGTGCCGGCGTATTATCTTATTTCTTCGTCTGAGGCTAGCTCCAACTTAGCAAGATATGACGGAATACGGTTTGGATACCGAAATGAAAATGCTAAAAATATTGCCGACCTTTATCGGCTTTCAAGAAAAGAGGGCTTTGGCAGTGAGGTAAAAAGACGTATTCTTTTGGGAACCTATGCTTTAAGCTCGGGATATCAGGACGAGCTATACAAAAAGGCATTAAAAGTACGCAGTATAATTTCTCAAGAGTTTAATAGCGCATTTGAAAAGTACGATGTAATTGCGGCTCCTACATGCCCGACAACCGCTTTTAAATTGGGCGAGAAACTGAACGATCCATTAAAAATGTATCTGAATGATATTTATACTGTTGCGGTAAATCTGGCGGGTCTTCCTGCTATTTCTGTGCCCTGCGGCAAAGGAAAGAATGGTTTGCCGGTTGGGATACAACTAATTGGAAAACCATTTAGCGAAAAATTACTTCTCAATGTGGGCAAAAGGATTGAAAAAGAAATCGGAAGGCTAGAGATTGAACAGAAGGAGGGCTTGTGATGGATTACGATATTATCATTGGTCTTGAAATACACGTAGAGCTCAAAACAAGTTCTAAGATTTTCTGTGGATGCAGCAACGAATTCGGGGGTGAGCCAAATACCAGGTGTTGCCCTATATGTCTTGGAATGCCCGGTACTTTGCCGGTGCTAAATAAAAAGGTATTGGAATATACCATTAAAGCAGGGCTTGCCATGCAATGCAAAATCGCTAAGTTCAGTAAGTTCGACCGCAAAAACTATTTTTATCCCGATATGTCGAAGGCCTACCAGGTATCCCAATATGATTTGCCTATTTGTTATGACGGTTATGTGGATATAGATGTTGGCGACAAAACCAAAAGAATTGGTATTGAGCGGATTCATATTGAGGAGGACGCGGGAAAGCTTATTCATGATTCTAACGGGCAAGAATCGCTTATTGACTATAACAGGTGCGGAGTACCTCTCATTGAGATTGTAACCAGGCCTGATTTAAGGTCACCTGAAGAAGCTAAAATTCTTCTTGAAACAATCAAATCTATTCTTGAATATACCGAAGTTTCGGACTGTAAAATGCAGGAGGGTTCGTTAAGAGCAGATGTAAATCTGTCACTTAAGAGAAAAGGTTCAAAAAGTCTTGGAGTAAGAACTGAGATGAAGAACATAAACTCTTTAAGAGCAGTTCAAAGAGCCGCGCAGGCCGAAGCGGAACGGCAGGCAGGTATATTAGGCTCGGGTTGTGAAGTGTATCAAGAGACAAGACGATGGGATGATAATAAAGGCGAGAGCTTTATAATGCGGGGCAAGGAAGAAGCTATGGACTACCGGTTTTTTCCCGAACCGGATTTACCTCCCGTATGTGTTGATGAAAAATTCTTAAAAGCAATTCAGGCAAGCATACCTCAGCTTCCCAGACAGCGGAGAGAAAGGTATGTAAACGACCTTGGAATACCGAGATATGATGCTGATCTTATAACTTCAAACAAGCATCTAGCAGATGTTTTTGAAAGGGCATCTGAAGTCTGCGGCAATCCAAAGCTTGTGAGCAACTGGATTATGACTGATATAATGCGGAGAATAAATGAAAAGGGTGAAGAAATACTAAATTCACATATTAATGGAGACAATTTAGGTTGGATTCTGTCCTCGATGGAAAGAGGCGAAATAACACACGCTTCAGCCATACAAGTTATTGATGTACTGATTGAAACTGGAGAGGAACCCGGTAATATAATAGAACGATTAGGGCTTAAGGTTCAAAGGGATGAAGCCCTTGTTGTCAAAGCAGTAAAGGAAGTAATTAATAAAAACCCCCAAGCCCTTAGCGATTATTTATCAGGAAAGGAAAAGGCTGTGGGATTTTTAATGGGCAAGTCTATGGCCGCATTGAAGGGAAGGGGAGATCCGATTCAAGTAAGAGAAATACTTAAAAAAGAGCTTCAAAGTTACCTATGAATTATTTCATGTTAATAATTTGTCTCAACTTATAGAAACCAAACAGTATGAGGCCAGCGAATAGCAACCCCATTGCTATTGAAAAAAAGAATCTTAGCAGGAATATGATTACCGAAAGGGTGACAAACATGCAAATAACCATCAGCGGGTATCCCAGAAGGAGACCAAACCTGTTTATAAATGCATTCCTGAACGATAAAAAATAATTATACATTCCAAAAGCCTCCAAAAGCATCTTATGTGTAATATTTTATTTGTTAAATCTTTAAATAACATAAGAATTAAATTAGAAATATCTAATAAAAGTATTAGTATTTGCTGATAGCATTTATTGACAGAAAAATACATAATATTTTATACTATATTAAGCCGATATATATAGCAAGTGAAGCAAAGGTAATAAAAATACGGAATTGACGCTAAATATCGTATCTGTTATAATCAGTTCTTAATTAATGGTGTGTTTAGAGTTCTGAGGGCGTTTTAACAGAAAAGAAACGCCCTTTACATATTGAGGGGGGGACTAAGAATGGATAATAGTAATAATGTATTCAGTTCAGATATATTTGGGTTAAATGTTTTCAACGAATCAGTAATGAGGGAACGGCTCCCGAAGGCAACTTTTAAGAAATTGAAAGAGACCATTAATTTAGGCTTAGCACTTGATCCGGAGGTTGCCGAGGTTGTTGCCTGTGTTATGAAAGACTGGGCGGTAGAAAAGGGAGCAACACACTATACCCATTGGTTCCAGCCAATGACAGGAGTTACCGCAGGTAAGCATGATTCATTTTTAACCCCTACCAGCGACGGAAGAGCCATTATGGAGTTTTCGAGCAAAGAACTGATTAGGGGGGAACCTGATGCATCGTCCTTTCCCTCGGGGGGGCTAAGAGTAACCTTTGAAGCCAGGGGCTATACCGCATGGGATTGCACCTCTCCTGCATTTGTTAAGGACAGGACTTTATTCATACCCACTGCATTTTGTTCTTATACCGGGGAAGCTCTGGACCTTAAAACTCCTTTGTTGAGATCTATGGAAGCAATTTCAAAAGCTGCATTGAGGATATTGCGGCTATTTGGTGATACAACAACAAAGAATGTTGTTACTACAATGGGAGCCGAGCAAGAGTATTTTTTAGTGGATAAAGAATACTTTATGAAAAGGAAAGATCTTATTTATACAGGAAGAACTCTAATCGGCGCAAAGCCTCCTAAAGGTCAGGAACTTGACGATCATTATTTTGGTAATCTTAAAGATAGGGTATCTCAGTTTATGCATGAGCTTGATGCGGAACTATGGAAACTTGGAGTAACAGCTAAGACTAAGCATAACGAAGCTGCGCCTGCACAGCATGAGCTTGCTCCCGTATATTCAACAACCAATATTGCTACCGACCATAACCAGCTAACAATGGAGGTTATGAAGAGTGTTGCCGACAGGCTTGGGTTGGCGTGCTTGCTGCATGAAAAACCTTTTGCCGGTGTAAACGGCTCTGGAAAGCACAATAACTGGTCCCTATCAACCGACGAAGGTAAAAATCTGTTGGATTCAGGTGTAACTCCTTTGGATAATGCCCAGTTCCTTATATTTGTATGTGCAGTAATCAAGGCCGTAGATGAATATGCTGATTTATTGCGTTTCTCAGTAGCATCGGCTGGAAATGACCACCGGTTAGGCGCAAACGAGGCACCACCTGCAATAGTTTCGATTTATTTGGGTGAAGAACTGACAAATATTTTTGATCAAATCGAAACAGGTGTAGCTAAGAATAACGGAAACTGCAGAACCCTTGAAATAGGTGTTTTGACTCTGCCTATTCTGCCAAAGGATACTACAGATAGAAACAGAACTTCACCGTTTGCGTTTACCGGTAATAAGTTTGAGTTCAGAATGGTAGGATCGTCCCAATCTATTGCAACTCCGAATTTTATAATAAACACAATAGTTGCTGATTCTCTGAACCAGATTGCCGACAGACTTGAGAAAGCATCGGATTTTCAAACTGAAGTACATTGTGTTGTAAAAGACATTATTAAAAAACATAAGCGTATTATTTTTAACGGCAATAATTATTCTGAAGATTGGGTTATAGAAGCCGAAAAAAGGGGTCTACCCAACCTTAGAACAGCAGTTGATGCTATCCCGGCATTAATAGAAGAGAAGAACATTGAATTGTTTAAAAGAACCGGTGTGTTATCTCCCATAGAGCTTCACTCTAGATATGAAATCCAGTTGGAGAACTATATAAAAACAGTAAGAATAGAAGCATTGACTATGGCAGAGATGATTAGCAGGCAGATACTTCCTGCCGCAATTTACTATGTAAAACGTGTTGCAGATACGGTATCAGCTTTGAATTCGGCAGGAGCTGATTCAAAGTCAACTAAAAAGACTCTTGATAAGCTTGTTGTTCTAACATCGAGCCTAAGAATTGACGCTGATGCACTAAATGAATCTATTGATACATTGGATAAGATGTCCGGCGATTCATTAATTAAGGCAAGGGCATATATGGAAATGGTAATCCCGATTATGGAAGACTTACGTAATGATGCAGATAAGCTAGAAAATTTGATGGATGCAAATCTCTGGCCTATCCCGACATATGGCGATTTACTATTTGGGCTTATTTAGGGAAATAGTTGCTAATAAATTATGGGCTGTCTCTAGCGAGGCAGCCCATAATTTGTTGCTAAAACAAACAGAGACTTATTTACCAAACAGGGCATATAATACACCGGCGGCAACAGCCGAACCGATAACGCCCGCAACATTTGGCCCCATAGCATGCATTAACAGGTAATTGCTTGGATTAGCCTTCTGACCTTCAACTTGAGATACCCTAGCGGCCATAGGCACGGCCGAAACACCGGCTGAACCGATGAGAGGATTGATTTTGCCTCCTGAAAGCCAGCACATAAGCTTGCCAAGGAGCAAGCCTCCCACTGTGCTGAAAGCAAAGGCAGTTAGTCCAAGACCGATTATCATAAGTGTTTCAGGCTGAAGGAATTTTTCTCCCACTGCTTTTGACCCAACTGTTACACCAAGGAATATGGTAACTATATTAATAAGTTCATTCTGCGCTGTCTTTGAAATTCTGTCAACCACGCCGGATTCCCTAAATAGATTGCCCAGCATAAGCATTCCTATAAGCGGAGCCACCGAGGGCAGAAGAAGTGTACATAAAATAGTAACGACTATAGGAAATACAATCTTCTCCAACTTGGAAACTTCCCTTAGCTGTTCCATTTTGATTTCTCTTTCCTTCTTGGTTGTCAGCAACCTCATAAGAGGCGGTTGAATCATTGGTATAAGTGCCATATATGAATAGGCTGCTATGGCTATGGCAGGCAACAAGTCCTTGGCCAGCTTTGATGTAAGCCAGATTGCAGTAGGGCCGTCCGCCCCTCCTATAATACCAATGGAAGCAGCCTCTTCTGGCAAGAAGCCTAAGGCTATTGCAACCATAAACGCAATATATATGCCAAGTTGAGAAGCAGCTCCCAGAAACAGGCTTGAAGGCCTTGCTATCAGAGGCCCAAAGTCAGTCATGGCTCCGATTCCTAAAAAGATGAGAGACGGGTAGATTCCCAACTCTATACCTTGATATAGATAATAGAGCAATCCCCCGGCCTGATCTCCCAAAGGCTGGGACAAAAGGTCTGTCATAGGCATATTCGCCAAAAGCATCCCAAAAGCTATAGGTAGCAGTAGGAGAGGCTCAAACTTTTTAGCAATAGCAAGGTATATTAAAACAAATGAAATTACAATCATCAGGATCTCCCGCCATGTAATGGCGGCAAATCCTGACAAGCTCCATATTTTATTTATTGTTTCACCTAACGAGTACGTCATGAATATTTTTACCCCCTATTTTATTGCCAGAAGAACATCTCCCGTTGATACCGATGCTCCCGTGGTTACAATTACTTCAGACACCA
>JAAYNX010000163.1 GCA_012520615.1 Clostridiaceae bacterium
AAATATTATAATAGGAGGCTAAATCATGAAAAGAATTCTTCCAATTATCCTGACTCTGGTAATGATTTTTTCATTTACCGCATGCGGACAAAAACCTGTGGACTCACAACCCACATCCTCTGCTCCGGCAGATAGCGGCAGTGCTAGTACTGAGCCAACAAAGGCTTCGGAACCAGCTTCCAAGAATCTAGTTGTATACTGCCCTCATCCACTTGAATTCATTGATCCCATTGTTTCCGAATTCGAAGCCCAGACAGGTATTACAGTAGAAGTTGTGGCAGCAGGTACAGGTGAACTCTTAAAGCGTATTGAAGCTGAAAAGGGTAATCCTCTGGGAGATATTCTTTGGGGTGGTTCTCAATCCACAATCGAACCGAAGATTGACTTATTTGAAGAGTATCATTCGGTCAATGAACCTGATGTTTTTGATGACTGTAAAAATACTGACGGACGTATGACCCGCTTTACCAATATTCCAAGCGTGCTAATGGTAAACACAAATCTTATAGGCGACATAAAAGTTGAAGGATATGAAGACTTACTTAACCCTGCTCTCAAGGGTAAAATCGCACATGCAGACCCTTCCAAATCCTCATCTTCTTTCGAACACGTAGTGAATATGCTCTATGCCATGGGTAACGGTGACCCAGAAAAAGGTTGGGACTATGTAGCTAAATTATGTGAAAACCTTGATGGAAAGCTTCTTTCGGGTTCGTCAGCAGTTTACAAGGGAGTTGCTGACGGTGAGTATACAGTTGGCTTAACCTTCGAAGAAGGCGGAGCTAAGTATGTTGCTGACGGTGCGCCTGTTAAACTGGTTTACATGAATGAAGGCGTTATTTCAAAGCCCGATGGAGTTATGATTATTAAAGACGCAAAAAATATGGAAAATGCAAAACGTTTTGTTGATTTTGTTACCGGAAAAGACGCTCAAAGTCTTATTGCATCACAGTTGAACAGAAGGTCGGTGCGAAAAGATGTGCCTCCGGCTGAAGGTCTGAAACCAACCAATGAAATTAACCTTATTTATGACGATCTCAATGTTGTTATGAATAACAAACAAGCATGGATAGACAAATTTAAAGATATTTTCACCAGTGCTCAATAAAATAATAAAAACTTTAATCGCCTGTAACAAGAGTTATGGGCGATTTAAAACAGCCGTGCCCGTTACCGAAGTCAAAGATTCCAAACGGTTCCCAAGCCGTTGAAACTCTAGGCGGGGGATATCCCCCCAAGGTTCCTAAAAATCTAAGGAGGCATCACCATGAGCGTTAACATTACTATAAATAATGTCACAAAAAAATATGATAAGTTAACAATAATTAAAGATTTATCGTTAGAAATCAAAGACGGAGAATTTTTTACCCTGCTTGGTCCATCAGGGTGCGGAAAGACAACACTTCTCAGAATGATTGCAGGGTTTAACACAATCGAGGGTGGTGATATTTCCTTTGACGCTGAAATAATAAACGATATACCTGCTCATAAAAGAAATATCGGTATGGTGTTTCAAAATTATGCAATATTCCCTCACCTTACTGTTAAACAAAATATTGAGTATGGCTTAAAACTTAGGAAACTTTCAAAATCTGAAATACATACAAAAGTTCAAGAAATAATGAAAGTAACTAAGATTGAAGAGTATAAAGACAGACTTCCGGAGAAATTGTCGGGAGGCCAGCAGCAACGTGTTGCATTAGCCAGGGCAATAGTAATTCACCCGAATGTACTTTTGATGGATGAGCCCTTATCAAATCTTGATGCTAAATTGAGAATCGAAATGAGAAGTGCTATAAGGGATATACAGAAAGATGTAGGGATCACAACTGTTTATGTCACTCACGACCAAGAGGAAGCACTTGCTATATCGGACCGCATAGCGGTAATGAAGGATGGAGTAATTCAGCAGGTGGGAAAACCCGAAGAGATTTACTCTCACCCTGTAAATACATTTGTCGCTACATTTATCGGATATTCAAATCTGCTTAAAGCAAAGGTTATTGTTGAAGATAATGTTAGTTGGGTAAAACTATCTGATAATTATAAGGTCTTAATAAATGGTCTTAATGACTATAAAGATGAGGATATTATTGCCTCTATAAGACCAGAGGAGTTCGAAGTTTCAGATAAGGGAATAAAAGCACAGGTAAAAACACGTACTTTCTTAGGCAGGTATGTAAACTATGAACTAAGGCTATCAGACGCTTTTACAGTAAATGGTGAGGAAATAATAGAAGTTTCACAGGATATCGGAAACGCCAGAAAACTCTATAATGATGGAGATATACTTTATCTGGAGCCCTGTACCAAGAGAATAAACTTGTTTAATAAAGATGGAAGCATATCTTTAAAAGGGGGTGCGGTATATAATGAAGAGTAAAAAGCTTAAACTGGATTTTTGGACAGTAATTACGCTTGTTATTGTGGGCATCTTTGCATTGTTTTTAGTGTATCCGCTGTTTTCGCTTTTTATCAGCAGCTTTAAAGATCCCGTTACGGGAGCTTTAACCCTGGATAACTTTGCAAAGTTCTTCGGAAAAAAATACTACTACCATGCTCTCTTTAATTCATTCAGCGTCACCACTTGTGTTACTTTCTTGGCTATTATGATAGGCATTCCCCTTGCTTATTTGCTTACAGCCTTTAAAATAAAAGGAAAAGGTCTGGTTGAGATACTGATAATAATCTCAATGCTTTCTCCTCCTTTTATTGGTGCGTATTCATGGGTTCTTCTTTGCGGCAGAAGCGGTGTTATTACCAAATTATTTAGCAGCATAGGTATCACGGTACCCACAATATATGGATTTGGAGGAATCTTGCTTGTTCTTACCTTAAAACTGTTTCCTTTTATATACCTATATGTGTCGGGCGCTTTGAAAAAGATAGACGCATCCCTTGGCGAAGCAGCCGAAAGTCTTGGATGCAGCGGGTTTAAAAAAGTAATTACAGTAATTATTCCGCTTATACTGCCTACATTACTTGCAGGAGGGCTCTTAGTATTCATGAATGCCCTAGCCGATTTCGGAACCCCTATGCTTATAGGTGAAGGATTTAACGTTATGCCTGTAATGGTTTATTCAGAATTTATAAGTGAAGTAGGCGGACAGGCGAATTTTGCAGCAGCTATGGCATCGATTATGGTATTTGTTACATCACTTTTATTTTTGGGGCAAAAGTATATCGTAAATAAAAAATCTTTTACGATGAGTTCTTTAAGGCCTATGAAGGCTACGGAGCTACACGGCTTTAAAAATATCATTGCTCATGTTTTTGTATATTCAATTACTATTCTTGCAACTATCCCACAGATGACGGTTATTTATACGTCATTTTTAAAGACCAAAGGCTCCATGTTTGCCAAGGGTTTCTCCTTTGACAGTTATAAAAAAATATTTAACAGAATGGGAAACGCCATAACAAATACATATACATACGGCTTAATCGCACTTGTAACAATAATAATTTTGGGAATGTTCATAGCGTACCTCTCAAATCGTAGAAGAAACGCATTAACAGGTATCATAGATACTTTTACGATGTTTCCTTATATAATACCCGGATCAGTTTTAGGTATTACGCTACTTTTAGCTTTTAACAAACCTCCATTGGTATTAAGCGGAAGCTTAGTTATAATAGTAATAGCATTTGTTGTCCGTAGACTGCCGTATACGTTAAGATCCAGTGCCGCAATTTTATATCAAATCAGCCCCAGTATGGAAGAGGCTTCAATAAGTCTGGGCTGTCCTCCGGTAATGAGCTTTTTTAAGGTAACTGCAGTAATGATGTTGCCCGGAGTTATGTCAGGAGCTATCTTAAGCTGGATTACGATAATTAATGAGCTAAGCGCTTCGGTCATTTTGTATACAGGGAGTACAAGGACTATGTCGGTTTCAATATATACTGAGGTTATCCGCGCCAGTTACGGAACGGCAGCGGCACTCTCCACCATTCTTACACTTACAACGATCTTATCATTATTAATTTCGTTTAAAATAAGCGGAAAGAAGGAAATAAGTATATAGAGAGATTTTTAAGGAGTCATGTAATGCATAACAAAAAATATAAGCCATATCGGAATACACTTCGCAACGTTTTTGTAGGGTATGCCATGACTCCTATAATTATTTTCACTGCAATTACTTTTTTTATAATATTTGTTTTGGGATATAAATCTGTCGAGAAGCGAAACCGGGACAATAATGCATTATTGCAAAAACGCTTGGAAGCAAATCTTTTGTCCTACAGTGAAACAATAAGAGAATATTCATCCTCGCCTACTATTATAGACGCAATTAAGAGTGAGAATAAACGTCATAAGGCATATGAGGTAGTTTATGATTTTATTAATGCACAGGATATAAAATGCAACTTCTACTTTTTTGATAGTCTTGGGAATATGGTAATGAGCAATACAAACAGTCCCCCGGAGTACATACAGGATAGCAATAAGCTTAATTGGGGAGTTTTTAAAAGGATGCGGATTAATCCTGGTGAGGTATCTGCATCCATTAATCGCGTTTATTCGCCATTAAACAAATACAGTATATTTACCATCGGCAAGGCAGTATTGGCAGATGAAGCTATACAGGGTTTTATTATTTTTGAGCTTCTGGAAAATGACGTGCTTTCAATTGTCACCAGCTTTAACGGAAATGATACGGTTATCACCGACAAATATTTTAATGTGGCCTCAGCTTCCAACAATAACTATACAGACAACCTTACCAGGCTGAAAAACGAATACAGAATAACTACCGGTAAGACAACGGTAAACGGTGAAAAATATTATGTTTGTAGGTCGGAGTTATTTGAAGGGAATTTTTTTGTATATACCTTTACGACACTTGATTATTATGAGAAGACATTTCTTCTGGGCGGTATCTTTTTGGCCATACTGTTTACAGCAATTACTTTTGCCATGATAGTAATTTCAAAAAGAATATCTTTAAAAAAGACCGAAGTAATTGATGACCTTCTTAAGGCTATTTACAGTGTTCAAAACGGTAATTTGGATACTGTACTAAAAATTGATACAAATGACGAATTTCAGATTATAGCCGAATCCTACAATAAAATGCTTATTGATATAAAGAAGCTCATTGAACAAAACAACGAAGAAACAAAACGAAGTATGATGGCCGAGATTAAACAGTTGGAGTCCCAATTTGACCCGCATTTTCTTTTTAACACTTTGGAAACAATAAGATGTATGGTACGTCTGTATCCGAATGAAGTAGAAAGAATAATTGTAAATTTATCTTCGCTTTTACGTTATAGTATAAACAACACTATTAATAGAGTTACGTTAGGAGAGGATATTAAGTATACTGAAAACTATCTTGAAATACTTAAATTCAGGTTTAACAAAAGGTTTAATTATGAAATCAATCTAGAGGAAGAAACTTTGGATTGTATTGTTCCTAAGCTGCTGGTTCAGCCAATCATCGAAAATGCTGTAAAACACGGTTTTGAAGGGAAAGACAATTTGACCGTAAAAATTAAGGCTCGCTTTTTAGCAGATCAGCTTATTATTGTGATATTCGATGACGGAGCGGGAATCCCTAAAGAAAAGGTTGAGCAAGTTAAGAATTTGCTGGATGAAGATTGTAATAGTAGCATATGTATAGGTTTGCATAATGTAAACCGAAGAATACAGCTTATGTATGGGAAAGAGTATGGTCTTGATATTCTAAGTGAAGAGAATGCCGGTACCACTGTCCGAATTTGCATACCGGCGGATTGGTGAGGTGCGGGATGATTAGAGTTATTATTGTGGAAGACGAAGAAATAATTCGGAAGGGAATTGTCCATTCCATTGACTGGATGTCGGTAGGCTGTGTTATTGTTGCAGAGGCCCAAGACGGGAAAGAGGGCCTTGAACTGATAAAAGAATTTAAACCCGAATTGGTAATAACAGATATAAAGATGCCGTTTATGAGCGGAATAGATATGATAAAGGAAGCTTCGGCCCTATATAATTTTGAAAGTATAATTCTAACCAGCTATGCAGAGTTTGAATATGCACGAGAAGCTCTTTCCATGAAGGTGTTTGATTACATATTAAAGCCGATAGACGAGAAAAACTTCATAGAAATTGTAGGTAAAGCTGTAGATTTCATGGAACAAAAGCGGATATATCATGATATATATGTGAAATCCAAAGATAAGAGCGATATGGAACTGGTGGACCTAGAATTATATGTTGGAGGAAGTCAGGATAATTATTATGTGCAAAAAGCACTAATGCAGATTAGGGATAATTACTTCAGCAAAATTAGTATTGAAAGCATTGCTGATGAACTAGGGGTAAGTGCCAGCTATTTAAGCAGAAAATTCAAACAGGAAACCATGCAGACATTTTTGGACATGCTCAATAAGTATCGTATTCAAAAAGCGATTGAACTTATGGGCAAAGGTGAGCTAAGAATATATGAAATCTCTGATCAAGTGGGATTTAGTGAATACAAACATTTTTGTAACGTATTTAAAAAATACACCAATACAACGCCAACAGAGTTTATAAACTCACAAAGCTATATAAAAATAAAGACAAAGGCATAACAAAATATGAAGATTTTTGATAAGCATTTATTAGTTTCGGATTTCGACGGTACGCTGATTGATTCGTCTCAACGAATTTCTAAAGCAAATCTGGACGCCATTAAATATTTCACTGAAAACGGAGGCTTGTTTTGTGGAGCCACGGGAAGAACTCCATATAATATTGGACCGTATATGGAAGGCCTTCCGCTAAATTGCCCATGGATTTTGTTTAACGGGGCTTCTTTGCACGATTTTAGAGATAATACTGTAAAAAAGCTTGTCCCTGTTAAACGCCACCCCCTTAAAGAAATTGTGGAAAAGCTTATTGCCGTGTTTCCTTCTATTTGCGTACAGCTTTATACTAAAGACAAATTCTATCTTGTAAACCCAAACGGCAGGGAAGATAAAGAAATAAAAATAGAGAAGCAGGTATTTTATTATGGGGACATGAACAATATCGATGAGCCTTGGATAAAAATAATCCTACATGAGGAGAATTATGTTTTGAAAAAGGCCTTTGAACTTATTAATAACGAAGATAAAAATAAAAACTATCGCACCTTCTTTTCCGTCGATACATACCTGGAAATAACTCATTTAAATGTTTCTAAAGGATCTATGCTTGACACTTTAAGAAAAGTGCTTGGAGAAAGAATATCTAAGGTTATTGCCATAGGGGATTATCTTAATGATATTGAAATGATAAAAAATGCTGATATAAAGGCTGCTCCCCGAAATGCGCATCCTGAAATAAAAAGTATTGCAGATTTTATAACGGTGGATAACGACCATAATGCTATCGCTGATTTAATTAATATATTACAAACAATCTAGCCTAATCCCATGCAGAAATTAGTATTATTATGTAGTTTTTCGGATGTTTAATTTTGTAATGTTAACTTACAATAAGGTCAGAAAACTAATAATAAGGAGGTCTTTGTTAAGCATGGGTTATCTTAAACTAAGAACCAAGATTATTCTTCTGTTTGGGACTATCCTTATTCTTATGGTTATTAGTACCCTAATGTTCTGGTCCTCCGGGAATGATACTGTGGGTAAGTATCAAGATATAATAGAGGGCAATACTTTAACTGGTCAAATAAGGGGTAGTTTTAATAGTTTAATTAATAGTTTTGATGAACTTAAAAAGCTTTCGGACTTTAAATTTTCGCCAAAATGGGCGACATTGGGACAAAAAGAAAAAGACGAGTTTTTTGCTGAAGCTGAAAAAGGGCATCAAAATTTCTCAAAGAATGTTACAGATATTAACGAATTAATGATATCTTTAACAAAAGGAGTTTCTGAGGAAACATTAAAGTCTATTAAACGTCTTCAAAGCGATATTGATACTATTCACAAAAGCACCGAACCAAGAATAGAGAAGCTTTTGGACCCAAAAGACAAAGAAGAGGCTATTACACAGGACATAAAAGGGCGCATATATGATATTAAAAAATTATCGGATACAAAACTACTGGATATTCTTGAATCTGAGTTTAATTCAATGGACGAAAAGAATGAGGTAATAGTAAAGGGCTTCGAGAGGACTTCTGTAATTGGATTTGTGCTTTTAGCTGTCATTCTGGTATTCGGCTCAACTGCAATTTACTTCTTTATTTATAGCATGTCTAAAAATTTGAAAATTCTTAGGCAAGCAGCTAGGGCTATTGCCAAAGGCAATCTTACAGATAATAAAGATCTTAGAAAAATGAAGAATGATGAGCTAGGTGAATTAGCTAAAGAAATCATTGAAATGGGCAAATCTCTTCGTATGTTGGTTACAGAACTACAGAATACAGGCAGGAGTGTATCAAAAGCATCATCTGTGGTTATTGAGCAGGTAAACAACGGCAACTCAATAAATAAGCAGATAATAGAGATGGTTACTGACCTAAATACCATCAGCATGGAACAAAATCAATTGGTACACCTTTCTTTTGACTATTTTGAAGAGGTTGGAGCTGCTGTAGAAAATGTAAACACAGTCACCGCAGGCATGGATTTAGAGCTTAGTAAAGCCAACGAACTTTCAGATATCGGAAAGACACAGGTTGATGCAATGTTAACCCACACTGATAGTATCAGTAAATTTACGAACTTACTCTTGGAGAGTGTAAGATTATTTACTGAACGACTCGCTAAGATTGACAAAATAGTTGATGCAATTACATCCATTGCCAACCAGACCAACCTGCTTTCCCTTAACGCTGCAATAGAGGCTGCCCGTGCGGGAGATGCCGGAAAAGGCTTTTCTGTTGTAGCAGACGAAATCAGGCATTTAGCCGAACAATCGGCCAATTCCGCCAAAGATATTACTGTGACTATAAACGAGATTCAACAAGAGGCGGGGACTATGTTTGAAAATATGGATCAAGCAGTAGAGTTTCTACAAAAGAATAATATATTAGAAGCTGCTGTAGGAGAAGCATTTGGAAGTATTGCCGCATCGAATAGTGAAATAAGCAAATCATTTAATAATGTTTACTCAAAAGTAAATGAAGTGGCGACAAAAATTGAAAGACTTGAGCAGGCGACAACAAGATTGGGGGCTTTATCAAACGGAATTGCCGATATGTGTGTCAATACCATGGCTTCCTCAGAAGAGCAGTCTGCGAGCCTTGACACTTTGTCGGATTCAATCTTAAATATGAATGATCTTTCTATTTCGTTAGAAAAATTAATCGGAAAATTTGAATTATAAACAACTGGTCTCTCCTTCAAAATATTTAGATTATTGGGGTTGTTTTAAACAGTCCCTATTTTTTTATTTTATGTTGCAAAACATAATTATTGTGTATAACAATAACGAATGAAATAAAATATGTTTTCGATTGCCCCGTTTAGGGTAATTATAATCATTCATATCTTTTCCCAGTAAATGATTTCACCGGAGGATGACAAAATGCAAGGAAGCAAATCGATAAAACAAACACGGACGTACGTTTTTATAATAATTATCGCTATTGTTTTTAGTTCATTAGCCATTGGTTATACTAATGTCTATCTTAATGATATGGTAGAACAGTCATTGGTTGAAATCGCAAAGATGGGAGCCAAGACGATTGACCAAAAAATCGAGCACAACCTAGAAAGGCTAGAAATTTTGTCTAATCTTGAAATCATATACAGCAGGGGATATTCAGTTGAAAATAAGCTAAATTATCTCAGAGAAACTGATAAACATGATGACAAAAAAGAGCTTGCTTATGTTACAACCGAAGGGATTTTGTATGGGATTTCTGGAAGGAAATTTGATGTCAGCCAAGAAAAATTCTTTTTAGAAGCTATGAAAGGAAATGAAACCATTGAAAAAACCGATATACAATTCTTCTCAGAATATCCCTCAATAGTATTTACTGTTCCTGTCATATATGGTGACAAAATAAGAAGTTTTGTATCTATAATACATTCCACCGAGGACTTTTGTGATGTTGTTGAAGATATTACTTTTGGTAAAGAAGGCTATGGATATATTATCGACTCCGAAGGAGTTACTATTGCTCATAATGACAGAAGCCTAGTAAAAGACAAGGTAATATCAATAAACGATGCACAGAACGATCCTAAATTAAACGAGCTTGCAGAACTTGAAAAAAAGATGTTGCGGGGGCAAACAGGAGTAGGCCCTTATTTTTATAATGGTCTAAGAAAAATAATGGGCTTTACAAAAATTGCAAATGCGCCATGGAGTTTTGCGGCCACTGCTCCAAAAACGGATCTGTTCAGTGATGCAAATGCTGTAATTATTATTGTTGCATTGCTTGTGTGTGTATTTTGTTTTTCGTTAATACTGATAAATTTCTGGTTTAGGGCTCTGAACAAAAAAATAAAAAAGGAGGAAAGGACGCTTAGGAATGCTGTTGATACAGCAAATTTAATTATCATTTCCTTCTTGGATGATGGAGTTATTCTGGAATTTAACGTTAATGCTGCAAATAAACTAGGTTATGACCAAAACAGAATTATTAAAACTTTTCGTATTTATGATTTACTGGCTCCAAAAGAGCAACTCAAGCTTAAAAATGCCTTGAACGTACATAAAAAAGGGCTTAATAAAGAGAATTTCGAACTTAGCATGAATACTGCTAGTGGTGGAACCGAACATATTTTGTTCAATATTAATATTATGGACAAGGAAAGCCCAACTCCTGTTTATGAACTAATGGGTATTTGTATAACTGAACGGGTGCAGTCAGAAACCCAACTGATAGAAAAGCATGAGGAGCTGACCGCTGTTTATGAAGAATTGGCAGCTTCAGAAGAGGAGTTAAAAGATCAACTCGAAGAGCTTATTAAACAGAGAAAGATGCTACTAGAAAAGGATGAGAGACATAACCTTATAGTTGATGCCTCAAATATTGGTATTTGGGACTGGGATGTAACAAACGATAAATATTTCTATTCACAGAAATGGTATGATATTCTTGAAGTTAACAAAGAAGAAGTTGAGGGCAGAGAAAGTGCATATAAAAAGGATGCTATTCTGAAAGAAGACAGAGCGATACCTGAAAAAGCCCTTTCAAATTATATAAATAAGATTACTACTCATTATGATTGTGAATATCGGGTTAAAACGCCTAAAGGAAGAATTAAGTGGATTTATGAAGTAGGGAAGGCGTTATATGACAGAAATGACAAATTAGTAAGAATGGCCGGTGCATACTATGATATTACTTTAAAGAAGGAATCAGAAGACAGAATACACAGGCTTGCCTTTTATGATACTCTTACTGGATTGCCGAATCGCAGTAAATTTTCCGAGAAATTTTATGAAATCGCTAATAGTCCTGAGCGCAAAATAGCCATAATTATTGTTGATATTGATAACTTCAGGCTGATAAATGACTCCTATGGTCATGATGTTGGTGATAAGTTATTGTTAGAGGTAAATAAAAGACTCCAGAGTATTGATAGTAAAAATACTTATTTATCAAGAATAGCCGGAGATGACTTTGCCCTGATGGTCTGGGACTACGAGGAAGAAAATGAGCTTAGCGAAATAGTAAATAAATTAGTAAACCTTATCGAAGGTATGGTTCAAATTGAAAACTATAATATAGTTGTATCAGTAACTATAGGTATTGCTCAATATCCTAAAGATGCCAACAATTTTGATTTTCTTTATAAGTGTGCAGATACGGCAAAAAATAAGGCTGATGAGAAAAGAGAAAAATATGCTTTTTACCATCAGACTATGAATGAAGCAATTTTAGAAAGGCTTAATCTTCAACATAGCATGAAGGCGGCACTGGATAAAGAGGAGTTCATCCTTTATTATCAGCCTCAATACCGTGCATCAGACAAAAAAATAATGGGATTTGAGGCTTTAGCACGCTGGAACAGCAAAAGTATGGGCATGGTATCCCCGGCAAAATTTATTCCCATTGCAGAGGAGACACATCTTATTATTCCTTTGGGTGAATGGATTTTAGAAGAGGCTATCAGGTTCATCAAAAAACTTCATGAGCTTGGGCATACCCACCTGATAATGTCTGTTAATATTTCCGTCATTCAAATAATTCAAAAAGATTTTTCGGAATTTGTTATAAATCTTCTAAGAAAATATGATTTACCGCCGGGGAGTCTTGAGCTAGAAATTACAGAATCCGTTATGATGAAGTCAATGGAAAATGTAATAAACAATCTAAACAGAATAAGAGAAGAAGGCATTCATATTGCACTTGATGACTTTGGAACAGGCTATTCGTCTTTGAATTATCTGACCAAAATGCCTATCAACACATTAAAAATTGATAAAACTTTTATTGATGATATAGGTTTGAAAAAAGACAGAAGCCTTTTAATTGAATCTATTGTGAGTATCGGACACGGTCTAGGTCTAAGCATCGTTGCTGAAGGTGTGGAAACTGAAAATCAGTATATTTATCTTTTGGAACGAAAATGCGAACGTATACAAGGATATTTTTTCAGCAAACCTTTACCGGAAAGCAAGGTGTTGGATTTAATTGCTGGAGAATCATAAGAAAGATTTGTTTTAAATCGCTGCAGACGTGTCGATTAATCATTGTTTGCACAATAAATCAATTCCGCATAATCTTGCGATAGACTGTGCGAAACCTATTTTTAGCATTTTTCAAGTATAGCGGCTGTCAGCTACAACGATTTAGCGCTCCGGGCCAAACATCCGGTTTTATAGTCGCGCCCGCTACGCAATCCTTGCTACGCTTTAAATCGTTGCAACTACGCCGCTTGTTACGCAAATATAAAAACTGTGTTGTTAATAGTTTTCGCAAAGTGAACGAGGAGTTGTCTAAATCACTATACTTTAGACAGCTCCTTTTCTTGTGAAATTTTATTATCAATATCCCGCAAAAGTTAAGGTCAATTGAAAAACTAACTTCCACCATTGATTTTCATTGATTTTGCAAAACTAATTTCCACATCCCCAATTTTTAGGGTGGAATTTACTTTTTC
>JAAYNX010000125.1 GCA_012520615.1 Clostridiaceae bacterium
GATTGTGTAAAGCCTGTGACGGAATATGTTAAGCGGATGATTGATGCCATAAGATAAATAAATGCAGACATAGTGTAAAGCAGAGGGTGGTTTCTGATTAATCGGAAACCACCCTCTGCCTACTTTTTATTTTTTACTGAACAGGTCTTTCAACATAGACACCGTCACATACAATCCAATGTCCGGTTTTATCTATAATTTCATATTTAACTCCTGAGACCATGTCCTGAGGATTCATTACATACAGTGAATAAGCCTGAGCATTACCGGTACCGTTGGAGGTACTGCCTGTACATACAACTTTAATATCCTTATGACCCTTTGCTCTTAAGATAAACTCTCCGCCGACCTTCTTGATGCGTTCGTCCATCTGGTCATGATTACCATGCTGCCATTCTTCGATACTGAAAAACAGAGATCGGTCATCATAGGGATGATTTTCTTTTACCCACTCTGCCATGCTTTTTGGCATGGTTTTTGGAGTTGTGCCTGACCAGAAGGCCTCGATTATTGTAGTCTTGTCATAGCTGAACTTGGGAGTCTTCATTTCTTTAACATTCTTTGAAAATATCTCCGTTAAAGTGTTTTTGGGATCAGAGGGCTTAACATAAACCGGAGTTTTACTGTCTCTATTGGCAGAAAAGAAGTTTATGTAATCCTGGGTCATACCCTTATAATAGGGTTCATGACCGGCGCCTATATACACATTGGTCTGAGCCTGTCCGCCGGATTTTTTGAATATCTTCGTTGCCTTATTCCATTTGTCGGGATACTCAATCAGAGACAGAAGCTTGGTTTGAATCTCCTGCTCATATGGTGTATCAAGGATTGCCGGATCATTGTTATCTGCTGACCCCACATATCCCAGTCTTGCAACGCTATTGTATGCCTTCAGGCTGAATTCCTTGCCTGTTATCTTCTTATAGTCGTAGGCTCCAAGAGGATATATCATATTGTATTTTTGCTCCTTTTTAATAGGAAATACAGGATATCCGGAGAAGCATGCTGCCTTCACCATTTCAGGATATAAGAATGAAAATCTGTTAGCAAAATCACCAGATGCCGAGAAGCCCCAGAAGAATACTTTGTCTTCCATCTTCCAGCCGCTTTTTCTGAGATTTTCATTGGCATGCTTAATCATGTTGGCAACCTGACGGTCCACTCTGTCCATTGGTTCAAATACTTCTGCATATTGTCCGGCTTCTTTCTTCATGTCCTCAAGAAAGATGGTATTTCTGGAAAGTGCATGAGTATAAACCCATTGGTTATTTATTTGGCTTTCCGGTCGTACAAGAATGGGTACAATTCGCGGAAGTCCAAGCTTATCAGCTACATAGTTCGAGCCGTTTTCTGCTACGGTATAGGCTTCCTCGATATGGAATCTCATATCATCGCCTACTTTACCCGTGTTATGTGTCTCTACAAATAAGTAATTCTTTTTTCCTTTATTTTTATCTACGTTATTTTTTTTAGGTAAAACCAAATAATAAGGATAATTAAAGCCTTTATCCGGTTGAGGGGGCACAAAAATAATCTTTTGTCCCATTTCGGAAACCAATTTAGGAAGTCCGCTTGTCTTAAAATTGATAGAGACTCTATTACCATTATTAATAAACAACTTCAAGGTATAGTTGGTGTTTAAATCCATCCAGGTATGGGGAGTAATATTTATCCTGTTCTTTTCAAATGATACTACAGCATCAATCTTTTCATTCTTTTTCATCAGCGTATATGCCTCAATAGTATCTGGATCAAAATTATAATCCTCTCCTGATATTACGGGCTCATAATAATCCACGGCTGTTTTATAGGATAATTCGATGTTGTTACTCTGGCTGGAGGTTATTTTTAAGACCTTTGAGTTCTCCTCCCAAACCACCTTACCTCCGAGGGCATGTGCAACCTCGTCTATGGGGGCATATTGGGTGTCTTCATACAGATAGGTTTTGGATTTCAACCTTTTGCCGTCTACCTCTATGGCAGCGTAGTCCTTTTGGACTTCAATTTTTTCTTTAATACTTGCTGAATAGGTGGTAATCGGCATAACAGAAAAAATGAGAATTAGAAATGCTAATAATTTTAGTTTTTTCATATGTGCCTCCTTAGTGGTAAAAACTAGTTTATCAATTGTATTATAGATAGAAATAATTATAGCACAAATTACCCAAAAAATCTTATAATAAATACTATTTTTGATGTGTTTTTTTATAATGATGAGGGGGGTTGCTGAGATTAAATGTAATATTTCTCATTTTATATTGACAATTTTCATGTTAAAATATGGTTAGTATTTAGGATTAATTGATTAGGAAGAAGAAAAGATGCTCGGCTGTGGCCTCGCACTTTTTTCCCGACACCTTTATATAATTACAACGCGAATAATCGGGAAAAAGACTTGTCAAAAAACCTATTATAATCGCAACGCGGATAAC
>JAAYNX010000131.1 GCA_012520615.1 Clostridiaceae bacterium
GATTTTTAATGGAAACAATATTCCTACAAATCTTGACTATCTTTTTATGTCCATTCAGACATTTAATTCAAAGGAATTTGAAAAGGTTACAACACCGGATTATTATGACTACATTGTTGTAGATGAATTTCATCATGCAGCAGCACCGTCATATCAAAAACTTTTAACATATTACAAACCCAAGATATTGTTAGGTCTCACGGCCACCCCCGAAAGAATGGATGGAAAAAGCATACTGCAGTATTTTGATAACAGAATAGCGGCAGAAATACGTTTGCCGGAAGCTATTGAAAGAAAGCTTTTATGTCCGTTTCAGTATTTTGGGGTTACCGATAATGTTGATTTAACCAGTCTTCGTTGGACAAGAGGTGGATACGAGAAGAGCGAGCTTACCCGTATTTATACCGGTAATGATATTAGATCCCAGATGATTATTAAATCGCTTAACAAGTATGTTACAGATATTGATGATGTAAAAGGCTTAGGCTTTTGTGTTTCTAAAGAGCACGCAAAGTATATGGCTCATATTTTTAATCAAAATAATATTCCATCAATATACCTGACTTCGGATTCTGATGATGAAACAAGAAATGAAGCAAAAACAAGGCTCATAAAGGGAGATTACCGGTTTATTTTTGTGGTTGATTTGTATAATGAGGGTGTGGATATTCCTGAAGTAAATACAGTATTATTTTTGAGGCCTACGGAGAGCTTGACAGTATTCTTACAGCAGCTAGGACGTGGACTTAGGCTAAGTCAAGATAAAGAGTGTCTTACTGTACTTGATTTTATCGGGCAGGCAAATAAAAGGTATGACTTCGAAGGAAAAATTGAAGCGCTCCTCTCAAATACATCAAAGGGAGTTCAAAGAGAGATTAAGGAAGGATTCATATCTCTGCCTAAAGGTTGCTTTATTCAGCTTGAGAAAAAGGCCAGGAAATATATTCTGGATAATATCAGGCAAGCAACAGGCTCTAGAATAGGGCTTGTTTCGAGAATTACGACCTTTGAAGAGGATACAGGAAAACCACTTACTCTATCTAACTTTATTGAGCATTATCATCTCGATTTGAAATCTATTTATGGTCGAGATAATTTTTCAAGGCTTTGTGTATTAGCAGGCGTTAAGGACGATTTTGACAAGACTTACGAAGTAGACCTGACAAAGGCTATGCTCCGATTGTGTTCCGTCGATTCCAGAAGGTGGATCAGCTTTTTACTGAGGATTTTACCCCAGATAGATCAAATAGATGAAAGCGAGGTTAGCTCAATTGAGCTTAAAATGCTGATGATGCTCTATTATACAGTTTGGCAGAAACCGTTGAAGGCATGTGGGTTTAATAGTGTAATTGAAAGTATAGTTGCTCTAAAGAGTAATGAAGTTTTATTTATAGAATTGTTGGATCTCCTAGAATATCGTTTTAATTCTATAGATTTAGTGGACGAGCCCGTTGAGCTTGGATTTGATTCTCCATTGGATTTGCATTGTAATTATTCAAGGGATCAGTTATTAACTGCACTTGGCTACTATACCATGGATAAAATGCCATACATGCGAGAAGGTGTACTCTACTTAAAGGATAAAGATATTGATGTTCTGCTTGTTACGCTCAATAAAGCGGAAAAAGATTATTCTCCTACGACTCTATATAATGATTATTCTATTAATGAGTTTTTATTTCATTGGCAATCTCAGAGCACAACCTCGGATACATCGTCCACAGGCCAAAGATATATTCATCATAAACAACAGGGGAGCAAGGTTCTTCTTTTTGTGAGAGAATATAAGACAGGAAAAGCAGGTTCTTCAAACTTGGCACTTCCGTACACTTTTCTCGGCCTTGCAGATTACGTTAGCCATGAGGGTTCGCGCCCCATGAATATTGTCTGGAGGTTAAGAAAACCTATACCGGCCAAATATCTAAAGAAAACCAATAAGTTAGTTGTGGGGTAGGACTATGATATTTGTTACTGCAGCAGTCATCACAAATAAAGATAAAATACTTATAACACAGCGAGCAAAGGCGGACAAGCTATCGTTAAAATGGGAGTTCCCCGGTGGTAAGATAGAAGAAGGAGAAACCCCTGAAGCCTGCTTGAAGCGTGAGATTATGGAAGAGTTGAACTTGAATATTGATGTTCTTAAATGTATGGGAAGTACGGTTTATAAATATAAAACCGGTGAGATAAACTTAATTGCATATAAAGCCATAATTATGTCTGGAGAAATAAAACTAAATGTTCACAACGCTGCAAGGTGGGTTACCGTTGACGAGTTAAAGGGATATGATTTTGCACCTGCCGATATAGAGATTATTAAGCTTATAGATTTTTAATAAGTAATTCCGTAAGGTTAAAGAGAACGCACCTTGATGTGGATTTTTCTTGCGCTTTTCTTATGTTTCCCTGTTTTATTAATAGCTCGCAATGGTACTTATGTCGCATCAAAACCCGATAGGACACTTGTACAAAGAGATAGTTCATGGCTATTTTTAGGTCTTGTGACTGGGCTTGTCATAGTAACATCGATTCTTATTAAGGTTTTTTGTGGTATGAAGAATAAGGGCAAAGCCTTAA
>JAAYNX010000251.1 GCA_012520615.1 Clostridiaceae bacterium
CTAGTTGCTTTTGTTTCTGAAATTCCTCTGTTGTAAATTTGCTTCCTTCCATATATCCACGAAGCTCTTTAATTGGGTCCATAACTGGCTTAAGCAATAGTCCTTCGCTTGTTTCTTGCACTCCTCGAGGATGAAAGTCCACTTCATCAGACTATGATAAAAATGTTCATTTATAGCGGATTAAGGCGTGGAGAGTTATGCGCATTGGAGTGGAAGGATATAGACTTTGAAAACAGCCTGATTTCCGTTTGCCGCAGTTCACAGTACATACCGGGCAAGGGTATCTTCACAAAGGAAACAAAAACAGAGACATCGGACAGGACAATAAAACTGCCGCTTCAAGCCTTTGAGATGTTCAAGGAATATGAGAAAGTTCAAAAAGAAGAGCAGCTGAGAGCCGGAGATAAATGGGTGAAAACCGATAGAATCTTTACGCAGTGGAACGGTGAACCGCTTCACCCCGATAGCATAACCGGATGGTTTAGAGAGTTTATTCAGAAAACAGACCTGCCACAGGTTTCCATACATTCCCTTAGGCATACGAACATTACATTATTAATTACTGCAGGTGTGCCTCTTAGAACGGTATCCTACCGAGCAGGCCATGCACAGACCTCTACCACCGCAAACATCTACTCCCATGCGATAAGGACGGCGGACGAGATGGCTGCTGATGTGCTGGATGATATTTTGAAGCCGAAGATTAGAGGCATTAATTTAAGCATGTAATAAATATCGACTCTATAAAAGTCGAATCGTTCCGGTTATTTCTATTTTATTTATCCAAAGACAAACTAAAAATGTTATAAAATATATGAATTATTATTTTGGCTTCCGCATTCATTACATTTCAAGCCGCATTCATTACATTTGACAACTTTTTTCAATTCTTTATGCTATTATATTCTTAATCAAATCTGATTAAATATTTTTTATTTATTAAGTAATAAAAAAACACTAATTTGGAAGGGGATTATTGTATGTTAAAAAAACTGATCTCATTTTTGTTAGTCTTAACAATTCTTTTTTATTTTTGCTTTAGTTCATATGCCGAAACAACATCGAGTCTACTAGTTAGTCAAGATAAGCTTATTGTTCAAATAGATGAAGGGTTACAACAACTTAAAAAAATCAATCCTAATGTAGAAAAAACTTTTTTAAAAATCAAAAAATACGTTAAGCAGGGGCTTGATGCAAATCAAACTGCAAAAAAGCTGTCTAAACAAGAATTGAATGAGTTAGTAGAAGCATTTAAACAATTAGATATGTCTGACCCGAGAAATTTAGATATCAATAATAACTTGTTTACTGGCTTAGATCAAGAAGATGTTAGAAAAGCAGAAGAGTTTGCCAAAGAATATTACGATTATAGTAAAGTATATGGAAAGCTACCAGTAAATGTTGACGATAAAGCAAATACTAGCAGAGGCGAGTTAAGAGCTTTACCCAATGCAGTTACATATGATAGCAATTTTATGCAGGCAGGATATTATCTAACATCCCAGCAAATAGGTGCATACTTGGCAGTTTTATCTCAAATAGTTGGAGCATCATTTCCCTATTTAGGTCTACTAGCGTTAGTATTAGGTTGTGCATTAATTGTTGGAGGCGCGATGTATTTATACTATGATTATTGTTCTACCATTGATGCACAAGTAACATCATGGTTTGGGTCAAGCAGTCAGAATATAGTAAATGCATCAGCAATTACTCAGGCGATGGTCTATCAAAGAATTATGTATAATTACAAATACTGGACTGCAGATTTAGCAAATTATTGTGGTTTGGGGGGAGTACGAGTGGGTTCGCCTATTACTTACACGACAGCAAGAACCATAATATCACAAAATCATGTAAACTATAATATTATCTCAGTTGTTAGCACAGATGCAACTGCTGCATGTGCAGGCCAAGGGTTATCATGGTGTTTTCATTCTGCTCATACGACAGATAGTTATGGTAATTATAAGCCTTTGAATTTATGGCATATTCATAGGGTATATCCTGGTGGAGTTCAAGGGCAATCTCATGCATTTTTTATTTATTATTAATCAATTGTATTCAGTTAAACATAATTAAATGATGAATACAAATCTCTTTGGAGGCATAGATGAGTTATACATTTTTTTATATATCAAAAAACAAGCTTGATCAAACTTTTTTTAATAATTTACATGAAAACGGTTATTCTGCCGAAGATTTTACAGCTGGTGTAAAAGATAGAAAGAGCGGGTTTAACTATTATAATGTAGAGCCGTTTGTTATTTATTTAGAAAGGTTTAGCAAGATACTTGATATTGATTATAGGGAAATGGGTGTAGCTGAATACATACAGTTTTTTGCTTCTGCACTTTATAAAAGTGACGGTTTTTACTTTATATTTTGCAATTATGATAATACTGATATAGAAAAGGGTTACCTTCATAGTTATTTCGAAAAATGTGTAAAAGAAGAAATAGTAATCGAAGAATTTAATAAGAAAACGCTAGATGCTCAGAATCTTTTTGAGGTTGGCATAGCTTATTTAGTAAAACCAACATAAATCAAGGTTAATGATGTCTTTTTTCTTTTATGTTGCATATAGTGTAACCATGAATAACAGCAGAACGGGTGAGAAAATCATCCGTTCTGTTGCAACCTAAATTCCCGGAAAATTATACTATACAGGGATTGAGCTGAGCCATGCAGGCAGATCATCCGTAGACAGACCGCAGGCATTTAGGATATCCCTTTGCCTCTTAGTGATTGGTGATAAGAGTTTCTTTCCATCACATGTATGAACGTATTTCATTTTTTTCAGTTCTTTCAATACCGATGAAAAGGTAAGACCGGTTTCGCTTAAATATGTCCTTAACTTGTTTTGCATACACGAGCGCAATATCAATGCGAAAAAGGCTACAAACATCTTTCCTTCCATAGTTTCGTCACTATGGCAGTGAATGCGTTTCATATCCAATTCGTTCTTTAGGTTATCAAAGGATTTTTCCACAACATCTC
>JAAYNX010000064.1 GCA_012520615.1 Clostridiaceae bacterium
ACCGCTGGTTATTCCCAGTTCTCCAATCTTGAGTGATGAGGATATTGTCTGAAACAATACAACCGGAATCATTACCTTAGGAAATATTTTTATAAAATATACTGCCGGCTTGCTGCGTATTACCGAGACCAGTAAATATACTACAATAACCGTTATAGAAAAGGTAACCAATAACGGCTCCATTAAATTATCCTTCCAAAAGTCACCGGTAATATTCATAATGATATAGAGTAATAGAATAACAGTGAATATCGCAGTAATCGGAATAATAATATATGAAACCAAGCCTCCTAAAAACTTCGAGGGCTCTATCGCCTTGTTTAACCTCTGTGTAAGCTCATCCTCAGCCTGATTACCACTACTCCCCTCAGCTTCTGATCCTATATTATCAGAAGACCTGGGGTATATAGGGATTAAGGATAGAAAATGTATAGGCGCATATATATAAACAACTATATTTCCTAAATGGGCATAAGCATCGCTATCCACATTAACGATAAGCATATCAATGGCCATAATAATCAAAGCCACACCCAAATACAAGACCCCTGAGTATAGGGCTACAATAAAGAAGGCTTTAAAAATAATCATGAAGCTTTCGCTAAATCTGAACCTTGATTTTATAGAGGGTATCCACATAAAGCTAATGAGTAGAATAAACAAAAAGACCATGGTCTTTATGGCGTGCTCTGAAGAAAAATTCTTTACCAAGAACTCTACGGTCAGATAGTAAAGTATTGCTCCAAGTGCTGCAAGCCCTGTAAAAATTAATCTGGTTTTTTTACCGTGACAAAAACGTTCAAACACTGTCTGTAGTACCATAAATAAGGCCGCACCAAATGCTAAGGATAATAATATCTCACCGATATTATTTAAATTATTCGTGCTTATATGATATGAAGTAAATATTGCTGAAAACAAAAACAACAATATTGTTATCGGATAACGATTTATGGTGGAAGTAAAACCCTTAAGTGTTAATTTAAGCTTATCTATATTTTTCATAAAAGGACCTCCTTTTGCTTTTTTCTTATCGTGGTTAGTATATCACATCCCAAAGCTAGTGCCAAGAAAAATACAAATCCGCTTGTAGTTTATTTACTTTCTTTTACATTTGATGGTCGGCAATTAAATTTTATTAAAAAAATTGACAATTATTCATTTTGCTCTTTACAAAAGACAAGAAATATGTCAAAATATAAAAAATTCCAGGAGGTAGTAGTTATGTCTTCAAAGAACCAACCCGTCGGTTATTTACCTGACGAACGTCCCCCGTTTTTGGAACTTATTTTTTTTGCATTACAACAGATTGTTGTTATGTTTCCCGCAACCGTTCTCGTTGCAGTTATCACTGGTTTCCACGTATCCACAACCATCTTTGCCAGCGGCTTAGCCACTCTATGTTTCATCTTTATCACAGGAAGAAAAATCCCCTTGTATTATGGTTCTAGCTTCTCTTATATTGCGGCTATCAGTTCTATTATGACAACCGAAGCAATTGCAGAGAACGGGCTAAACACAATGATATCCACCGCACAGTTTGGTATTGTAATGAGCGGTTTGGTATCTATTGCAGCCGGATTAATCATTTCCAAGGTAGGTAAGGATGTCGTAGATAAGATTCTTCCACCGACTGTAACCGGTAGTATTGCTATCATTATCGGATTAACTCTTGCAGGAAGTGCCATGAACGATGCTGGTGGTGCAACATTTATCGGTACTATCTCTTCCTCACCTGACAAATTCTCTTCAACTGTACATGATGCTATAACATCAGGATTACTAAACAATATGTCATGGATTATTGCTGCAGTAACCCTTGTATCAACAATTGTATATTCTGTATATTTGAAGGGCAAGCTCAGTCAGTTGCCTATTCTTTTTGGCTTACTTACAGGTTATGTAGTAGCACTTATAATCGGCTATGCAACGGGAATACCGTTTGTTAGCTTCAATGTCCAGGAATCAAATAAGATTTTCTCTTTACCTATATTCACTCTTCCTAAGCCATCGTTAGCAGCTGTTGCGGCTATTATGCCGATTGCAATTGCAACCATTCCAGAATCAACAGCTCATCTATATCAGCTAGATATCTATGTAAATGACCTGGCTAAGAAGAAAAACTCCAGCAAAATATATAAGATTGCTGATAAATTAGGCCTCAATCTTATAGGCGATGGATTAGGTGATATAATCTCCGGCTTTATAGGTGGTCCTGCTGGAACAAACTACGGAGAAAACATAAGTACTATGGCAATTACTAAGGTATTCTCAGTACCCGTACTGATAGCAGCTGCAACCATCACTATGGTTATCTCCTGCTTCACACCGTTAATCAATGTCGTCTATTCAATACCAAAAGCTGTTATTGGCGGCCTGTCAATCTATCTATTTGGTGTTATCGCTGCTCAGGGTATTGCTATTATGTTGGATCGTAAAGTGGACATGTTCAAGTCTAAGAACCTGGCAGTCATCTCGGTTATACTAATTGTAGGCTTAGGCGGCAACTACGCATTCCCAAATGGTATGATCCCCATGTTTGGTGCCCAGTTCCCCGCTATAGCATCAGCAGCAATCGTAGGTATAGCACTTAACCTAATCCTTTCGATAGGCGAGAAAAAGGCTACCGAGTAGTAATATTACACCTTATCAAATGAATTAAAATAGTATATTGAATGGCCCCGGCATACACCGGGGCCTTATTTATACGCAATACTAAAAAGCTACTCCGATTATGGTATTCACATCGGAGTAGCTTATCTTAAAAGGAATTATATTAATAATAAAGCTTTTTTAAGTAATTACAATACTACAGAGCCTTACCTGTCTTTATAAGGACATAAAGGCAATACTTATAAAACAGCGCTTATTATAAAGTTTATAATAAACAATGCGGAAGCTACCCATAAAATAGGACTTATTTCCTTAGCCTTGCCCTTTACAACCTTTACTATGCAGTAGAATATAAAGCCTGCAGCAATACCGTTGGAGATGCTATAGGAAAGACCCATGAATATGGCAGCAAAGAAAGCAGGAACAGCTTCTTCAAAATCAGTCCAGTTAATGCTCTTGAAGGCGGCTAACATCATAATACCAACTGCTATAAGTGCAGGTGCAGTAGCCTGTGAAGGAACTATGCCAATAACAGGAGCCAAGAAAATACTGATTATGAATAATACTGCGGTTACAACTGCGGTTAATCCTGTACGTCCACCTGCTTCAATACCAGCAGCACTCTCAACATAGGTAGTTGTGTTAGATGTACCAAATATGGCACCTACAGATGTTGCGATTGAGTCTGCAAATAATGCCTTGTCCATCTTAGACTTGAAGCCTGTGCTATCCTGTAGTGCTTTTTCATCAGCCTCATCAAAGATGCCTGTTCTTCTGCCGGTACCGATAAAGGTTCCGATAGTATCAAATGTATCAGATAAGCTAAATGCAAAAATAGTCATAAGAACCTGAGGAATCTTAGAAGCATCACTAAATAAGGAGCCAAGTCCTTCCTTTCCGAATGCTGCACCAAATGTTGTTCCCAGCTCGCCAAATGTCTCAGATAAATTAGAAGCTAGTCCAAAATTGGATAAATCTACTACCTTCATTGGAATTCCTATAAGAGTTGTTGCAATAATGCTAATAAAGATAGCTCCCTTAACTTTTAATACAAGAAGTATAATAGTAAGTGCAATCCCTATAAGTGCTAATATTACACCTGCATTATTGAATATGGTAAGTGAAGGGACACCGGTTTCAAAGTTAATCAGACCTGCATTCAAGAATCCGATATAAGCAATAAATACACCAATACCGCCACCGATTGCATTCTGTAAGCTCTCGGGAATAGCCTTGATAATCAATTTACGAAGCTTAGTAACAGTTATAATAATATTAATAACTCCACATAGAAATACCATAGCAAGCGCCTGCTGCCAAGAATAACCCAGTATTGATACTACAGTAAACGTAAAGAATGCATTAAGTCCCATACCTGGAGCTTGAGCATATGGTACATTTGCAAATAAACCCATAACCAAGGTACCAACAACAGAAGCAAAAATTGTAGCAAGAAATACAGCTCCTTTTGGCATACCTGTAATTGAAAGCATGTCCGGATTTACAAAGATGATATAAGCCATTGCAAAGAAGGTTGTAGCACCGGCTATTATTTCTCTTGGGACAGTTGTTCCATGTTGTTTAAGCTTAAAAAACTTTTCCATAAATATTCTCCTTTTTATTTTTTTATATTTAAGAGATCCATAAAAAGGATTCTCCCAAAATATCCCCTAAAAACGCTTTTCCAAATCTAAGTAATACATTTCAAAAACGTTCGCTCCCAAACATACCTTATAAAGGTAGATTTAGGAGCGCGTTATATACGTAACTGGGATGTCAAATCCATGATTTGTCATAGAGAGCTTCATTTATTCCACGAAATAATTGTAGCAAATGCGATTCAAATTTACAAGAACAGCACTTATTATAATTATTAATAATATTTATTAAGATTCGTTTTCTTCTTCCTTAGCATTGTCCTCAATTACCTTCTGCTGAACATCCG
>JAAYNX010000134.1 GCA_012520615.1 Clostridiaceae bacterium
CAGAGGTAGTCTTTTTCTTGTATAGCTTTGAAAGAGCTTGTTCTTTAACGTTTGTCAGGGAGATAACTTTTGGAGTCCGTAAAATAAGTCCTTCTTTTTCAAGGATTAAGAAAACAGCGTTAACAGTGTCCAAGGAAATATCCAGCTTTGCCGCCAAATCTTCAGGACGGGCTTCTTTGTTGTATTTACTCAAAAAAACGCAGTAAAGATACACCTTTACAGCATCAGACGGAAGCCTGGGCATTATGTCACTTAGAAAAATGTCCGGAACCAATGTGTCCGACAAGATGATGTCCTTAACAAATTCAAATTGCATAAAACACCTCATTTTTTCTTTTGAATAGGTAAGGTCATTATAGCATAAACTCAAGATATTCTTAAGGCAAAATTGAAATAAAAACTTTAGCAATGTAAAAAGGAGAAAAATTATGCCGCAATTAGCAGTCAGGACCAGATCGGGCAGAGTTGAAAGCTTGCATGACGGATATATTTGTGTAGCAGACTCAGACAATAATATCATATATTCGATAGGAGATCCTAATGCCGGAATTTACCTTCGTTCTTCGGGAAAGCCGATTTATGCCGTTGCTTATGTTAATTCGGGTCTAATAGAAAAATATAATATATCTCTAAAGGAATTAGCCATTATGTGTTCATCCCATCAGGGACAAGCCTTCCATCGTAAGATAATTTTATCAATACTACACAAAATCGGCCTCACCGAAAAAGATTTGGACTGCGGACATAAGTATCCGGAAAGCCAAAAGGTTCATGATGCACTGGTTATGTTATGTAAAAGGCCGGATCCTATTTTCAGCAATTGCTCGGGAAAGCACGCGGGTTTTTTGGCTTTATGCCGGTTTTATAATTATCCTGTAAAAAATTATACGAAACCGGAGCATCCTGTTAATCAACTGATCAACAAAACTATGGCCGAACTTTTAGAATGCAATGAAAATGAAGTGATTTATGGTAAAGACGGTTGCACCCTGCCCACTTATTTTCTCACAATGCAGCAAGCTGCCTGGTTATATGCACGGCTTGCCCATGGTTATGAAGGGAACAGAAAATATAAAGATTGTTTTGGGCTCATACAAAGCGCCATGTTAAAATACCCCCGAGTTATAAGAGGAAGTGGTACATTTTGTACCGATTTAATTAATTATTCCGACGGGCGGGTTATAGGTAAGATCGGTGCCGAAGGGGTCTACTGCCTATCAATCCCGGAAAAACGCTTAGGTGTATCTATAAAGATGTCTGACGGACATCCCTGGTCAAGCTTTCCAGTAGCGGTACGGATATTGGAGGAATTGGAAATTCTAGATGCCGCAACTGTTAAAAAACTTGAGAAATGGTCTCTTCCTGCGGTGAAAGATGATAAGGGTAATACAGTAGGGTATATTCATCCCACATTTAGCTTAATTGAAAATACCTACAGCAAATATAAACCGGGGGATATCTATCCATAAACTTACGTCTTTATGTCATTCTGAGCGTTAGTGGTCATCCTGAACGCAGTGAAGGATCTTATAGGCAAACCAAAAGATTCTTAATTCCACGTCGCTTTATTCAGAATGACAGGGGAATAATACAAATCAATCTAGGAGTTGAAAACATGGAACAATTAGC
>JAAYNX010000118.1 GCA_012520615.1 Clostridiaceae bacterium
CATTCCTGTAATAAGTGTAACCTTTCTATCATACCCTTCAAATAAAGGCGGTGAATCAATGTCTGACTTCTACTCAAACCTGATAAATAATTTCTTGATAGCATTCGGGGTAATTATTGGTGCAAGCGTTTTTGCCGGTATAGGAGCTATCATTACCGGCCATCCCCCTCTAAAAGCCATGCTTGATCTGGCTGGCTCAATAAAAATATGGGCAATGGCTGTTGCTCTTGGAGATACTTTTTCTTCATTCGTCGCAATTGAAAAAGGCTTGTTTCATGGAGAAATCAAATCAATACTGAAACAAGCTGTCTATGTTCTCACGGCAATATTAGGCGCAAATACAGGATACATTTTCATTAAACTTTTACATAGGTGTGGCGGATTATGGCAAAGCATAAAATAAGAATCAACAATTATTTTTTGAATTTTTTTATTGGCCTAATAGCAGGCGTCATTATTGGCAGCGTATTAGCTTGTACTTTAATAAGCTATAGAATAGATGCTTTCTACGAAAAAATTGCATTTCTAGAAAACACAATCCTCGAAAAAAATGCCAAGCTCGATAATCTGGAAAAATCAATTAACTCTAATAAATTCATTCTGAAAGATATTGAAGTTGTATTGTTATTTGACGAAGATGATATTGATCATTTAGAAATAATACATATTGAAAAAACAGTAAAGGAAAAATACAGCATCCTATTAGGCATCGAGGTTAAGAGTATAGATCCGGATATTATAACCCTTATTGTAGACAAAAGAATATTGAAAATGAATGGCAAGGAAATCCAATTACACATAAATAAGCTTAAGTTAACTGAGGTCTTAAAGCTATGGATAGACGTAGAAATTTATTGAACTTCATTTTAACATATAACTGTTGTTAATAATCTGTGTGTTGTACAAAAAAAGTACATCCTGCTTCTCAGAAAATTCAACAAATTCCCCCAGTAAGTCAGTAGAAATATATCGAAGGTCAACTAATGTGATTTTTGAGTAGCTTGATAGCAAAAGCGGGGCAATGCTACTTCCAAAAGAATCTCGGAATAAAATTAGTTCTCTGTCGGCGGTGCTTTCAGGATTTTCGATTGTAATCAATGCTTTAGCACCGGAAAGAAAAACATCATAGGCATCCATGCCATTAAATCTGTCGGGCATGTATACATTGCTATATGTTTTAGATTCATAATCATATACCTCTGCTTTTTCCAGCAAATCATTAGTCATGTATATCAATTTATCCGGAGTTATGCTTAGGGCTAGCTGCCGGTAATAAGAGCCATAAAAGGGATATAACTCTTTTCTTGAATATTGGCTTTCATCTATTTGTATATCACTACCTAATTCATTTAGAAGCTTGTTAGTAGCTTTTAATATTTTTTCTTGACTCCAATGGATATCGGTTTTGTAATAGTCCTCTATAGCTAATGAATCAAACAAATTAATATATTTCATGTTCTCAATATTTTGATCCATAATTTTCTGCATTATATCGTAATCAATTCCCAAATAGCCGTTTTCAGCCGCCAAAAAATAATTCTTGTCAGGTATTATTGAGTAGTAAACCTTCAGACCTTGAAGATATTTTTCATATACCTCATTTAGCTTCTCAGCCGCATTAATAACAGATTTTTCATTAAGTGGGTAATCAATTTTGCTGATATTACCGTCAACTATATAAATTCCGTTGTTATCATTTTGATAAAAAAGATAAAACATACCGATTGCTTTAATAGTCCTAAAACCGTCACGAAAGACAAACTGATCCAGCGAATACTTTTCAAATTCCTCAAACCAATCCCCAGAAAAAAGCTTCTCAAAAGAGATTTGTGGAAATTCTGCCAACTTTCTTCTTTCGCTGTAGGAAGAAGCCCGATCTGTCTTAATGATGTTACTTACCATAAAGCCAAAGATAATTGAAATGAAACATATAATAACTGTGATATTTTTTACATTTTTATTCATAAAAACCTCATGTCTAGAAACGAAAGTATAAAAATGGATTAAATGAGCCATCAATTAAATACCCTGTCACAAATAACATTAAAATAGCAAGTAATATTGGCTCAATTACATTTAAAGCCCATTCATATTTTTCATTGACAACGACTCTCTTAACAATTTTTGAAACCAGTGGTGTGGCTCCTATCGCAGCTATTATAAATACAACGGCATAGCTCTTAATATAATAGACCGTCTCTGTATTTAATATAGGAACATTTAAAAGACCAAACATCCCTTTTAGGTTTTCCAGACTTTCATTCATGCCATCTCCATTAAATATAACAAAGCTGATTGTTATGAAAAACAGCATATATAAATGTCTGGCTGCAGCAGGAAGCCGTTCAAGCAATTTCTTAAAAATGTACTTTTCAAGTAATAAAATCAGTGCAAAATATAAGCCCCATATAATAAAATTCCATTGGGCACCATGCCAAAACCCGGTCAAAAACCATACAATAATTATGTTTCTTATCCATTTAACGGCACTGACACGATTCCCTCCCATAGGGATATATACATAGTCTCTGAACCAGGTCCCAAGAGATATGTGCCATCTTCGCCAAAACCCGGATATACTCTTTGAAATAAAAGGATAGTTAAAGTTCTCCAAAAAGTGAAATCCAAATATTCTCCCTAAACCGATGGCCATGTCACTGTAGGCTGAAAAATCAAAATAGATTTGCAGCATAAAGGCAATTGCAGAAACCCAATAAAACAAAACGGTCTTATCCCCGGTATTATTAAATATCTCTACCAATTCTCCCAGAGTATTTGCGATTAAAACCTTCTTTGACAGACCAATAATAAACCTGTTAATACCATAGGCGACGTCCGAGACAGAATGAGTACGCTCATTAAGCTCTTCTTCTATGGTTGTATATCTCACTATTGGCCCTGCAATCAACTGAGGAAAAAGCGAGACATAAGTAGCAAATCTAAGGATATTTTTCTGAACCTTTGCTTCATCCCTATATACATCAATTGTGTAGGATAGAATCTGGAAGGTGTAAAAGCTGATGCCAATTGGCAGAGCAATATTTAGCGGGGATATATCTGTATTAAATACCCCGTTAACATTTCCAATAAAGAAATCAGTGTACTTAAAAAATACAAGTAACCCTATACTGATAATAATTGAGGAGATAACCGGTATTTTAGCATACCGGCTCCCTCTCGTGCAATTTATCCATAATCCGTGAAGATATCCTGAAATAATCGAAATTATCATCAATAAAGAGTATATTGGCTCCCCATAGAAGTAAAAGAACAGGCTCGCTAATAAAAGAACATTGTTCTTCAATTCCCACGGAGATAAAAAATATGACGCTAATACTATAGGTAAAAAGTAGTAAAGAAAACTAACGCTGGAAAATAGCATATCAATCCTTTAGTGCAAGAAATGCATCATGCAATGCCTTTCCATTTTCATTTGTCATAATTACAATTATGACATCGCCAATATTGTCTACAATTACGTTTTCAGGTTCAACACCCACGCAAATCCATTTCCTGGGGTCAACATTTTCTTTGATTTCGCCTTTTATCTTCTCAATATCAGCGCCTTCTTTCACCCTGACAAGATCAAGCTCATAGGCCGAGGTCGACATCTCCGGTACTGAAGCAATAGCCGACTCAAATTCGATACCTTCTTTTCCAAGATGATAAGCGCAGTTTTCGTTGTTAATTTCATTAACAAGCAGCCCGTCTTTAATATAAGCTTTGAAATTATCATCAACTTTTGCAGTGTCATATATCTTATTTAATATATCCTCAAGACTGCCTTCAAGGTTCTCGTTCTGCTTATTATTTCCCGTCTCTGTGGGGTCTGCTCCGGAAGGCTTTGACTGGCATGCCGCAAAGCTAAATATCAATGTTAATGTAAGTAATAATAAAAGTAGTTTTTTCATAGTAATCTCCTCTGTTATTTTTTTGATGCACTTAATTAGACGGAAAAGAGCTTAATTGGTTCTCAACTTTTTAATTTGATCTTAAGGGGAATCAGAAATAAGGAGTAGGTTAAGCTCGCCATTATTTCTTAAGTTGTATTTTTTTGACATTCGGTTCTATTCTAGTTATAATTATAATAATACAATTCTAAGGTTCAGGTGGAGTTTAAACTCCACCTGAACCTTACAGCTCCTTATTATCCATTTTATTGGGGCAGGTAGTTTTAGGATAAAATAATATTTTCGGAGTGTGGTATTATGTTCTCCAACAATGCAATATGGCTTGCGCAAAATGAAAATCCAGTCTATCTTCTTCCTAAAATGGCAAACCGCCATGGTTTAATAGCAGGTGCTACCGGTACGGGTAAAACAGTAACTCTCAAAGTGCTGGCAGAATCATTCAGCGATATGGGCGTACCAGTTTTTCTAGCGGATGTTAAGGGAGACCTTGCAAGTCTTGCCGCAAAAGGCACTGCTTCAACCAAAATTCAAGAAAGACTATCAATGCTTGGTATACAGTCATTTGAGTTCAATTCATATCCTGTAAGGTTTTGGGATGTTTTTAGTGAAGGCGGGCATTCGTTACGTACAACCATCTCGGAGATGGGATCATTGCTTTTATCAAGGCTTTTGAATTTGAATGATACTCAATCCGGTATTCTGAATATTGTTTTTCGCATAGCTGATGAACAGGGACTGTTACTTCTAGACCTTAAAGATTTGCGGGAAATGCTTCGTTATGTAGGTGAAAATTCTAAGGAGCTTACTTTAAAATACGGCAATATATCAGCCCAAAGCGTCGGGGCAATTATGCGAAGCCTTGTCGCACTCGAAGACCAAGGCGGTGATGGCTTCTTCGGAGAGCCGGCCTTAGATATAAAGGATTGGATGGAAACAACCTCCGATGGGCGCGGCTATATTAATATTTTGCATAGTGTTCGTCTCTTTAATTCACCACTGCTTTATTCAACATTTTTACTGTGGATGCTTTCAGAACTATTTGAAATACTGCCAGAAGCAGGTGATCTGGAAAAACCGAAAATTGTCTTTTTCTTTGATGAAGCTCATTTGTTGTTTGAAGATGCTCCTAAAGTTCTTCTCCAAAAAATTGAACAAGTGGTGCGTCTAATACGTTCTAAGGGTGTTGGAATATACTTCGTTACACAAAACCCGGCTGATCTTCCGCAGGATGTTCTAGGTCAATTGGGAAATAGAATCCAACATGCTTTGAGGGCTTACACGCCTTCGGAGCAAAAGAAAGTTAAAGCGGCTGCAGATGCCTTCCGCCCAAATCCGAAATTTGACACCGAAGAGGTTATATCAAACCTTGCAACCGGTGAGGCGTTAGTTTCTTGCCTAGATGCCGATGGCAGCCCCTCAATTGTTCAAAGAGCATATATCCTTCCTCCTCAAAGCTCATTTGGCACTCTGGACGAGTTGACGAGAAGGGGAATAATAAACAACTCACCTTTAGGAGAGAAATATGACACCGCTGTAGACCGAGAATCCGCTTACGAGATATTAAGAGAGAAAGCTCTTAAAGATCAGGAAAGAGCCCAAAAAGAGCAAGAACTTGCCCAAAGAGAGAAAGAAAGCCGAAAAGCAACCGGCAGACGAAAAACATCCTTAGTTGAAAAGGCAACCAACTCTGCTGTTACGGCAATAGGTCGTGAATTGGGAAGATCTATATTTAGGGGTATATTAGGCTCGTTTAAAAGATAGTCGGGCTATAAAAAAGGTAAAAAACAAATACATAATGTATTTATTATTTTTAAAGCTGTATTAGCGAAAGGAGTTTTTTTTATGGGACTAATTCAAGCTGCGATTGGTGCGGCGGGCGGAGTGCTGGCTGACCAATGGAAGGAATTTTTCTATTGTGAGGCACTTCCTAAAGAAGTTTTGGTTACAAAAGGCCAAAAGCGTATTACTGGACGTTCTTCTAATACTAAAGCTACCGATAACATTATTTCAAGCGGGTCTGGCATCGCTGTGGCAGACGGGCAATGCATGATAATAGTAGATCAGGGTAAAATTGTTGAGGTCTGCGCTATGCCAGGCGAATTTACATATGATGCTTCCAGCGAGCCAAGTATTTTTACCGGCAATCTTAAAGAAAGCATTATTGAAACCTTTAAAGCCGTCGGAAAAAGGTTCACTTACGGCGGTGACCCGGGAAAAGACCAACGAATATACTACATTAACACCAAGGAAATAATCGACAATAAATTCGGTACACCAAATCCAATTCCTTTCCGTGTTGTTGACCGCAATATAAACTTGGACATCGATGTATCTGTTCGTTGCTCCGGCGTATATTCATATAGAATCGAAGATCCTCTCCTATTCTACACTAATGTGTGTGGAAATGTTACTTCTGAATATACCCGTAATGAAATCGATAGTCAATTAAAAACCGAGTTTATTTCAGCACTTCAGCCTGCATTTGCAAAAATATCCACCCTTCAGGTTAGGCCAAACGAAGTACCTGCTCATGCCGAAGAGCTCGCCGATGCTATGAATGAAGCTTTAACAAGGAAGTGGCTGAACCTAAGAGGTATTTCAATCGTATCAGTTGCTCTTAATTCTATTACTCTTCCCGACGAAGATCGTGATATGATAAAAGAGGCGCAACGTGTTTCTATGCTGCGTAATCCTACTATGGCTGCGGCAACTCTGGTGGGCGCTCAATCGGATGCTATGAAAGCAGCCGCTTCTAACCAAGGTGGAGCTATGATGGGATTCATGGGCATGGGTATGGCTCAGCAAGCCGGCGGCATGAATGCTCAAAATCTTTATGCTATGGGGCAGCAGCAGCAGCAATCCCAAACGCAGCAGACAAACCCACCACAAGCATCCATTGGGGCTACAAATCTATGGTCATGTGGTTGCGGAACCCAAAATTCCGGGAATTTCTGTACCAACTGTGCTAAGCCCAAACCAACTTCTCCTTCTCAATGGACTTGCTCTTGCGGCACTGTTAATACAGGAAAGTTTTGCTATAACTGTGGTAAACCTACCCCTTCAGGCACAATTCGCTACCGTTGCAATAAATGCGGATGGGAACCGGAAAATTCCGCACAGCCACCCAAGTTCTGCCCTGAATGCGGGGATACGTTTGATGAAAACGATAAACAATAATCAAAATCTATAATTCGGCGAAAAGAATAGATTGGAGATGAGTTTGTGCCGGAGTTACTTGAATACAAGTGTCCCTCATGTGGTGGAGCCATAAATTTTGATAGTAGCCTTCAAAAGATGAAATGTCCCTACTGTGATACAGAATTTGATATGGATACCCTCAAGGCTTTTGATGAGGGTTTAAAAGACGAACAGCCCGACGATATGGTTTGGGAAACTCAAGCGGGAAGTCAATGGGAAGAAGACGAAGCCTTCGGCTTAAATGCCTATGTCTGCAAATCCTGTGGCGGCGAAATTGCTGCTGACGCTAATACAGCCGCCACAAGCTGTCCTTTCTGCAATAACCCCGTAGTTATGATGGGTAAACTTTCCGGTGTTTTACGCCCGGATTACGTTATTCCCTTTAAACTAGACAAAAAGGCTGCTAAAGAAGGTCTAAGGAAGCATTTACAGGGTAAAAGGCTTCTTCCGAAGATTTTTAAGGATGAAAACAGGATTGAAGAAATAAAGGGCATTTATGTACCCTTTTGGCTGTTTAATGCCGATACTAATGCAAATATCCGTTACAAAGCAACAAAAGTCCGTACTTGGAGCGATAGCAATTATAGATATACCGAAACCAGCTTTTTTTCAATTTGGCGTGGTGGTAGTCTTAGCTTCGAGAGAGTCCCGGTGGATGGCTCCACAAAGATGCCTGATGATTTAATGGAATCCATTGAACCATATAACTTTTCGGAAGCCGTAGATTTTCAGACAGCCTATCTTGCGGGATATCTGGCTGACAAGTATGATGTTAAGGAAGATGAAAGCATTACCCGTGCCAATGAGCGTATCAAAAGCAGTACAGAACAAATCTTTGCATCAACTGTGCACGGTTACACCACAGTAATACCTGAAAGCAGTAATATTCGCTTTAAAAATGGTTCGGTAAAATATGCATTATATCCTGTCTGGTTGCTTAATACCGCATGGAATAACAAAAATTATACGTTTGCTATGAACGGTCAGACTGGAAAGTTTGTAGGCGATTTGCCATTAGATAAGGCTGCATTTTGGAAGTGGTTCGGTATTTTAACTGCTGTTTTCGGCGTGGCTACATACTTGCTTACATTTCTTTTTATATAGTAAGGAGTTTGGGAATTATGAAAAAAAGAATTATTACAATTTTTACGTTATTATTCCTAGTCGTTTCGTTTGTGACAGTGTTTGCCGAAAGAGACCTTCCTCTGTTGGTTGACGATGCTGACCTTCTTACTGATCGCGAAGAAAAGCTTATAAATTCAAAGCTGGAAAGAATAAGTAAGAACCAGAAATGTGAAGTTGCCATACTAACGGTGTACTCTCTCGATGGTAAAACCGCTACCGAATACGCTGACGATTTTTTTGATTACAATGGATACGGATATGGTTATGACGAAGATGGTATTCTGCTTCTCATCAGCATGGAACATTCAGATTGGGCTATGTCAACTCACGGTTATGCAATAACTGCTTTCACGGATAAGGGTTTAGATTATATAGCCGATGAAGTTTTGCCCTATTTAAGCGACGAAGAATATAATGATGCCTTTTCTAGATATGCTGAACTCTGTGATGAGTTACTTACCCAGGCAAGGGAGGGCTCTCCTTATGGCGCTAAAAACGCTTCAAGATCCACCCCGGAAAAAGCAATTTCCCCTAAACGAATATTTATCTCCCTTGGGGTCGGGTTGTTATTTGCTTTCATTATAACCGGAATTATGAAGGGAAAACTTAAGAGTGTCCGTTATCAGCCTGCAGCTACAAGTTATGTGAGAAAAGATAGTCTTAACATCGCTGTTAGCAAAGATCTATTCCTTTATAGAAAAGTTGATAGGCGAGCAATACCCAAAAATAACTCCTCCGGTTCAAGCACCCATAGATCCTCTTCAGGCCGTACCCATGGAGGCTCAAGTGGAAAATTTTAGCGTGAATTACTTTGGGATGTCAGTGTTTGTTGAATAAAATTGGAAAAGACATTATAATGAGAATAATAAATAAATTTTAAGGGGGGGGCTTTACAATGCCTGTAGTATGGACTCCGGACTTATCCGTGGGTGTCGACTTAATCGATGAACAGCATAAAATATGGTTTGAAAAAGCAGATCAGTTGTTTGAAGCCGGAAAAGAAAGAAGAGCGAAAGAATACATAATTGAGATGTTTGATTTTCTTGACGAGTATACAAAACAACATTTTAAAGATGAAGAAGAATATATGACAAAAATAAAATATCCAGAAATCGACTCACAGAAAAAAATGCATGCATCTTTTATTGCTGATCTTGCCAAGTTAAAGAATGATTATAACGAATCCGGCGGAAATATTATGTTGATTATCAATGCCAATAAGATGATTCTTAATTGGCTTACTCAACATATTAAAAACATGGATAGAAAAATTGGTGAATACGCAAAGACTCTTTAAGCAAAAACTAACTGTAAAACTGGCCGTCCTGTAAGGGCAGCCAGTTTTTTTAACCATATTCAGACATTAATTATGTTCGAATCCTTGCCGCTAGTTATTCAATGCTCTTGCCATCGTACTTCTGTTTTAAGCTGCTGGATTAATGCTATCAATACATCTTCTTAAGAATTTAATGATTCCAATTAAAACAGCTATTGCCGCTATTAAAACACCTATAATATACAAGAATCCAAAAACCGGCACAAATATTATTAAAAAAGAAAGGATCATCGCAATTTCAAGTAAAAGATAGTTTTTCCACATTCTTTCGGATTCACTGGCAAGCTCTGTATTACCATAACCCTCTTCTAGCTCTTTCATTCCCATAAAAAGGTTATATACAGTCATCAGGTTTAATATAAATGAAGCAATTAGTATTAAAACTCCCAACAGGTTCAGATTAGAAACATCTTGTTGTGCAGGGTCCTGATATATTGTAAAGATAGATATAAATATCAGAGGCAGATTAAAGATGAACGCTTTACCAAAGTAATTGCTTGATTGCCTTAGGTTACTTAAAGATATGGCAAAAAAGATATGCCCTAAGATATCGGGAAAAACGTCAAAGCCTTCTATTCTAAGCCCTATCATTATAAAGAAAAAACCCCATTTTAATCTCTGTAAGTTATCAATAATCATTGCTGAATCCTCTTCTTTAATAAATAGCATTCTGCTATAAGCCGCATGAAAAAGCATTAATATATGCTCACCATTCCATATTATGCTTGCTTACTACTTCTTGTTTATAATGCCTAGTTAATTTCTATAAGTTCTTCAAATTGTGCCCAATATTCAAAATTATACCCGTCGATAAAGAGACAGTAATTTGAGAAAATCGCCCTAATATTTATAACATCGCCCTTTTTAAAATTACTAATTCTATTGCGAATTTCTTTTATTAAATCTACCTCATTAGAGATATAAAACCCTATCTGTAGCTTTTCATCCTTATTTTCTTCAATACTCACCTCAAAAGATGAGAAAGGCATATTATCAGAAATATTCTTTTCGTTTGATAAATGGAGGTTTCCTTCCGTTTGCTGATTAGCTTTCAATATTCCTTCCATTTCGAATTCTTCCTGGAAACATATGAAAAGATATATGCTTCCTGAGTCAAGTTCTTCATCATTATATTCAAATTCTATAACACTCATTCCACCTACAGAATCACCAATTTTAACTTTTTTGATATCATAATAATTACTATTCTGTTTAGGTTCTTCAAGAATCAATGAATCTGTATGGTTATGTTCTTCAGGATTCAACGAAGAATCTGTATGTATAAGCTCGTTACTAATTGAATTTACCGGCTGTACTTTATCCTCGTCATTATTACCATTTATTTTTTGACATCCTGTCATAATTAAAATCATAAGCAGGAATGTTACCAATAAAAGCCTTAACTTCATCATGCCTCTCCTTAATTATCACTTATATCTCTGTCGTCTTGGTGCCGTTCCTAAAAGTTCTTGAATGTATCTAAAATCAGTGTCTTCATACCAAAAGATGCGTTACAAATGAATGCCTGAGAAAATGAATTGATACTTTGCAATATTATACCATAAGTTCAGGCATAGCAATTTATTGCTATGTGCCGTCGTAGACGGCATGGCCTGCTAGGCAGGCCTACCTGCTTAATGATTCAATGCTCTCGGGCACCCGTTCGAAATCTTCGATTTCGGTAACGGGTGAGGTTATTAATACGGAGTATCAATGCTCTCGGGCACCCGTTCGAAATCTTCGATTTCGGTAACGGGTGAGGTTATTATACCATATTTTTTCATGTAATCTATAAAAACGTATTATTTGTCTAATAAAAAAACTGATAGAAAAAACTCCTATCAGCCTTTAGAAATATTCATACCCTTAATCAATTAAATTTTCGATGTCAGGATATTCATTAAGTAGTTTTTCATTTGCTATTTCCAACTGTTTATAATATTTATCATAGGAAGAACTCAGCTCTCTTAATGCAGGAATGAATACATCATTATATCCGCTTACATTATTGAAATCCTTCATTAATGACATAATCTTATGTGAAGGAGAATTTTTATACTCATCTGATTGCTTATATATCAAATATTGTTTTAGTGTCTCCTTGTTATTTGATAAAAAATCATCTGGATTCTCAATAGACTTTTTAGTATTCTCAATTATTTCTTTAATCTGGACTGTACCAATGTTCTTCGTACACTCATTCAAATACTCCTGCAAATCTTCTGGCAATTTAAGTGGTGGTGTGTTATCCAAGAAAGATATAATTTTTTTATACGCTAATTGTTGACTGCTCGTTTTAATAGGCTCATTTAAGAAACGAGCAAAATGTAGACAAATAAATCTACCATAATATCCCGGGAATGCCTCTAATAGTTTTTCAGTAATTGTTTTGCTGTTCTCAACCATCTGCAACTCCACGCTTATTTCAGAATAATCTTTACCACTGGCCAATTTATCAAGTATTGATTTCTTTGCCTGTTCTCTTTGTATATTTAGTTCTTTTTGCACAGATAAAGTTTGTAAGTAACTTTTTGATTCATCAGATAATAATGCCTTAATATCTTCCGTACTTATACCAAGCTTCCTAAGAATTGATATCTTTTGCAATTGTTCAACCTGAGCCTTGCTAAAATCTCTATATCCATTTTCTAAGATGGATGGATATAGTAATTCCCTTTCTACATAATATTCAATTGCTTTTTTTGTCAATCCTGCAATTTTACTTACTTCATTGATTAACACATTAATCACCTCTCTTAAAGCATAAGCTGACACCCAAGGTGATAGTCAATAGCTTTTTGATAAATACAAAGTAAAGAGCCCGAAAACAAGCACACTCCAATATAACACGATTTGTATTCACACCCATTATATGGCGTATTTACTCAATGTGCAATGATCAGAAGCTCAATCAAAATTATAATGGTATGTAAAAACAAAAAAGCTGATAAGAAAAACTCTTATTAGCTTTTTAGAAATATTCAAACTTTAGTTAAGCAGTCAATGAATTAAACAATCAAAAATAAGCCTTTATGATTGTTGCATCAATCTTTCCTTATAATGATGAGCCTGCTCCAGCATCATGTCCTTGACCTTCATAAGACGGGTCAGATTACCGCGCTCATTTTCGTCAAGCTTCATTACAATGTACTTTATGGTCTCTTCAAGATTAGGAATCATAACGTATTCAAGAGCGTTAACGCGGCGGCGGGTTTTCTCAATTTCATCTGCCATGAGCTGTGCGGTTTTTTCAAGCTCAGCCAATCTCAACAAATGGGGAGTTGCTTTTTGAAGTGCAATCATTGCTCCGTCTAACTCACCTGATGTTGAAGCAAAACCGTAGGGGAATATATCGTCACCTGTCTGGCCCTCGGTAGAAAACTCAAAAACAGGGACTTCTACGCTCATGATGTTTTTTGACGAAGCTTTCAAAGTAACCTTCTGCTTAGGGAAAATCAAGGCTTCCTCTAGGTGGGTATCACTCATTAAAGCCCGAGCCATAATAAACCGTGAATAAACATCCTTAAGCATTTTTTCAACCAGCTCACGCTCACTACGATTCTCTTTAACAATCGCTAAGAATTTTTTCATAAGCTCGTCGCGCTTGTCCTTTAATAACTTATGGCCCCGTCTTGCTGTTCTGAGCTTCTTTTTAAGGTTTGTCAGCACCATACGGGTAGGATTTACATTAAGCCTTGCCATTTTTTACTCCTTAAAATATAAATTATTAACTATGTCTATATAAGTTCTACTAAACTATTGTCATAGCCTGTCATCCTGAACGATAGTGAAAGATCTTTTCTAATGTTGACTATTAGATTCTTCGCTTCGCTCAGAATGGCATAAAAACTTAATTCAATCTACATATTTAATGCTGTGAGTGATGTCAGTTGCCATAAGCGGAGCACGGAATTCGTAGCTACGCTACTAAAATCCCGACGGATTTCGGAGCGGCTCAGTTGACTCACTTTATAGTCACATATCACTTACTTAAGGCCTAAACAAAATAACAACTCTCTGGCAGTTGACTTACTCTACAAGGCAAGTATTAAATATTCTTGCCGGGATAGTACTTTTCGATAAAGGTGGTCTTTATACGCTTGAGTTCGGATTCAGGCAGTATGGATAGTAATTCCCAACCCAAATTTAATGTTTCCTCAATACTTCGGTCGGTTTCATAACCTTGGGATACATATTGCTTTTCAAATTGATCCGAGAACTTTGCGTACAGCTTATCAATATCCGTTAATGCTGCCTCACCCAAAATTGCAGCCAATTCTTTGCTTTCCTTACCTCTTGCGTAAGCGGCAAACAATTGGTTCATTGTATCGGCATGGTCCTCACGGGTTTTTCCTTTACCTATTCCCTTATCTTTCAAACGTGACAGAGAAGGTAATACGTCTATCGGAGGAGTTAAACCCTTTTTATAAAGCTCACGGCTTAATATTATCTGACCCTCTGTAATATATCCGGTAAGGTCGGGAATCGGATGGGTTTTGTCATCCTCAGGCATTGTTAGAATAGGTATCAATGTTATAGAACCATCCTTGCCCTTCATACGTCCTGCACGTTCATACAATGAAGCCAAGTCAGTATATAGGTAACCGGGATATCCACGACGCCCCGGAACTTCTTTACGTGCGGCAGATACTTCTCGAAGAGCCTCCGCGTAGTTTGTTATATCAGTTATTATAACAAGAACATGCATATCCTTTTCAAAGGCCAGATATTCGGCGGCTGTTAAAGCCATACGCGGTGTAGAAATACGCTCAACTGCCGGGTCATTAGCAAGGTTCATAAATAGAACCGCTCTTTCTATGGCACCGGTTTTCTTAAAGTCACTAATAAAAAAGTCAGCTTCTTCGAAGGTTATACCTACAGCCGCAAATACAACTGCGAATTTGCTGTCGGTACCCAAAACCTTTGCCTGCCTTGCAATCTGCGCTGCTAAATCGGCATGAGGTAATCCCGAAGCAGAGAATATAGGTAACTTTTGACCCCTAACAAGAGTATTCAGCCCGTCGATTGCTGAAATACCTGTTTGAATAAACTCGTTGGGGTAGTCTCTTGCGGTGGGATTCATAGGAAGTCCGTTTATATCGGCTCTCTTATCCGGAATAATATCCGGGCCGCCGTCGATAGGCTTTCCGAGTCCGTCAAAAACTCTCCCCAGCATATCTCCTGAAACAGGCAACTCTAAGTTTCTACCCAAGAAACGTACCTTGCTATTAGAGAGATTAATACCAACAGCGTTTTCAAAAAGCTGCACCAATGCGGTATTTCCGTCTACCTCCAAAACTCTGCATCGTCTTACTTCGCCGTTTCCTAGCTCTATCTCACCCAATTCATTATAAGTAACACCTTCTACATTGCGAACCAGCATTAATGGTCCGGCAACTTCAGCTATTGATCGATATTCTTTAAGCATTACGCCTTCTCCTTTCTTATGTGGCAGGTTGTTTACCTGTCATTCCCGCCAAAAAGGGAATCAATCTGTTTGGAAAGTTCATCCTCTATATCATCAAAGGGTTTGCTTCCCTCTGTCTGCGGTATATATTTCATTCGGCTGATTCTTTCCCTTACAGGCATTGAAAAGAGGCTATTTATATCTGCGCCTTTTTTGACTGCTTCCTGGGATTTTTCATAAAATGCCAAGATAATTTTAAGCATTCTAAACTGCTTTTCAAGTGTTGTATAGGTATCTTCTTCATTAAAGGCGTTCTGTTGCAGATAGTCCTCACGGATAGATCTGGCCGCCTCAAGGGTAACTCTGTCCGTCGGTGAAAGTGCGTCAATACCTACCAACTGAACAATTTCCTGAAGCTCTGATTCCTCCTGAAGAATACGCATCATATCGCCCCGGTACGTAATCCAATCTCTCGAAATATTCTCACGATACCAGTCAGAAAGCTTATCCTGATATAGTGAATAACTCTGGAGCCAATTTATAGCCGGGAAGTGCCTCTTATAAGATAAATTATAATCAAGGCCCCAGAATACCTTTACAATTCTTAATGTGGCCTGTGAAACAGGCTCCGAAATATCACCACCGGGAGGTGAAACAGCCCCAATAGCACTTATTGCACCTACTCTATCCCCTGTACCTAAGGTCTTTACCTTGCCA
>JAAYNX010000159.1 GCA_012520615.1 Clostridiaceae bacterium
AAGAAACCGGGCGACAAGTCACTGTACATCATACATGTAAGTGTTTTTATGTGTGTTTGTATCGTGGCCCAGGTGAATAACCGATGGGCTTTTTATATGGCAAAACATGAAACACCCGGCAGCGTGTACAGGAAAAGCTTGTTGCGCCAGCAAATCGTAACTCAAGGAGGCTTATGTATGGCGAACAAACAGAAAATCAGAATAAGGCTGAAGGCTTTTGATCACCAAGTTATCGATCAATCCGCAGAGAAGATTGTCGAGACTGCAAAGAGAACAGGCGCTAAGGTTTCCGGGCCGGTTCCGCTACCTACAAGAAAGGAAATCATGACTATTTTGAGAGCTCCTCACAAGTATAAGGATTCTCGTGAGCAGTTCGAAATAAAAACACATAAAAGACTTATTGATATTCTTATGCCCACACCAAAAACCGTTGATGCTCTTATGAGATTGGATCTTCCGGCTGGAGTGGATATAGAAATCAAACTTTAGGAACAGTTCACTAACATATTTGTTAAGTTCGGCAAAAGGCTGAACCAATGACAGGAGGTAATATAAAACATGAAAAAATGTATGCTTGGTAAAAAGATTGGTATGACACAAGTATTTACCGAAGACGGAATAGTGATTCCCGTAACTGTTGTTCTTGCAGGTCCAATGTCAGTTATACAGAAAAAAACTGTAGAAGTTGACGGGTACAATGCAGTGAAATTCGGTTTTGAGGATATCCCTTCCAGAAAGGCAAATAAGCCTATGAAGGGACAGTTTGAAAAAGCTAATGTTTCTCCCAAGAGAGTATTGAGAGAATTTAGACTGGATGACATCTCCGGATATGAAGTAGGAAGTGTTGTTAAGGTTGAAGACATGTTCGAAGCCGGTGATAAAATTGATGTTTCCGGTATTTCAAAAGGCAAAGGCTATCAAGGAACCGTTAAAAGATTCCGTACAGCTCGCGGCCGTATGTCCCACGGTTCAGGATATCACAGAGGTATTGGTTCAATGGGAGCCAACTCCAGCCCGAGCCGTATATTCAAAGGTAAGAAAATGCCCGGTCACATGGGCGCTGAAAAGGTAACTGTCCAGAATCTCGCGGTTGTTAAGGTTGATTCCGAGAGAGGTCTACTTCTTGTAAAAGGTGCAGTTCCCGGTGCAAAAGGCGGCCTCCTTGTGATTAAGAATTCGGTTAAGGCGAAATAAAATAGCTGGTTCGGAAGGAGGAAACGTAAATGCCAAAAGTAGATGTTTACAATATCAACGGCCAGAAGGTCGGCGACATGGATTTAAATGATAATATTTTTGCTGTGGAAGTAAATAAAGTTGCGATGCACAGTGCAGTAGTGAATATACTTGCCAATGCAAGACAAGGAACTCAATCCACCAAGACCAAATCAGAGGTTCGCGGCGGAGGCAAGAAACCTTGGAGGCAAAAGGGTACAGGTCGTGCTCGTCAAGGTAGCATCCGTTCCGCACAATGGGTAGGTGGCGGTATTGTTTTAGGGCCAAAACCCAGAAGCTACAGCTACACACTTCCCAAAAAGGTTAAGAGGCTGGCTCTCAAGAGCGCTCTTACAAGCAAGGTAATCGAAAACAATATTATTGTTCTGGATGATCTTAAGCTCGAAGCCATCAAGACTAAAGAAATGGTTAATGTTCTTAATAATCTGAAGGTTGATTCTACCGCTTTGATAGTTCTTCCCGAGGTAGACAAAAATGTTGTATTATCGGCAAGAAACCTTGAGAATGTTAAAACAGCTACAACAAATAGCATCAATACCTACGATATCTTAAAGTATAATAAATTTATCGTAACAAAGGATGCTGTATCCAAAATTGAGGAGGTGTACGCATAATGAAATTTGCAGAAGATATTCTCATTCGTCCGTACATTACCGAGAAAACAAATATGGATATCGCAGAAGGTAAATACACTTTTATAGTTGACAAAAAGGCTACAAAAACACAAGTTAAGCAGGCTGTTGAAAAGCTTTTCGGAGTTAAGGTCTTATCAGTCAACACAGTTATTTATGAAGGTAAGGAAAAGCGCCAGGGAGTTCATGTGGGTAAGACCGCGTCTTTCAAAAAGGCAATGGTTAAAATCGACACTGATCCTAAGCCTGTTTCATACGCAACAAAGGGTGGAAAGACTACTGCGACTTCCAAGAAGTACAAGACTTCTATTGAAGAATTCGGAGTAGCCCAATAAGAAGTACCTAACCCGTTATAGATTATTCAAACGGGTATCCAGGAGCTTCTTACTCCGTAATATAATTTTGCCCGCCGATGCAATCGAAGATTGTTTGCGGGTATCGGAAACCTTGTTGTTTCTAAATAGTTATTAGCCGACATATCGGAAATATAGGCCTCACAGTCAGCCTGAGAACGATATGACGGAATTTAATAAAGGAGTGGAAGAAATGCCAACTAAAAAGTACAATCCGACATCTCCTGCAAGAAGATTCATGACTGTATCTACATTTGAGGAGATTACAAAGAAGGCACCGGAGAAGAGCCTTCTAGCCCCGTTAAGCAAAAGCGGTGGAAGAAACTCCTACGGAAGGATTACCGTTCGTCATCACGGCGGCGGAGCAAAACAGAAGTACAGAATTATTGATTTTAAGCGAGATAAAGACGGAATTCCTGCAAGGGTTTCCGCAATTGAGTATGATCCTAATAGATCAGCCAATATCGCACTTCTTGTTTATGCAGATGGTGAAAAGAGATACATTCTTGCACCTAATGGTCTTAAAGTAGGCGATACTGTTTATTCAGGAGAAAAATCCGATATCAAGCCCGGTAACGCGCTTCCTTTGGAGTTTATCCCGTTAGGCTCTGTAATTCATAATGTTGAATTGAAGCCCGGCAAGGGTGGCCAACTCGTAAGATCAGCAGGTAACGAAGCTCAATTAATGGCTAAAGAGGGCTCTTATGCTCAGGTCAGACTTCCCTCAGGTGAGGTAAGAAAAGTTGACATTCGTTGTAAAGCTACAATCGGCCAAGTTGGTAATATTGAGCACGAAAACATATCTATCGGTAAAGCCGGAAGAAAACGCTGGATGGGTGTAAGACCAACTGTTCGTGGTGTTGTTATGAATCCTAACGACCATCCTCATGGTGGTGGTGAAGGTAAATCACCTGTTGGTATGCCAAGCCCGGTTACTCCTTGGGGTAAACCTACACTTGGTTACAAGACCCGTAAGAAGAACAAACCAAGTAATAGTCTTATAGTGAAGAAACGTAACGAGAAGTAAGATGGAAGAAGGAGGTTGAAACCGTGAGTAGATCACTTAAAAAGGGACCCTACGTTGATGCAAAACTCTTAAAGAGAATTGATGAAATGAACGAAAAGAACGAGAAAAAAGTTTTAAAAACTTGGTCTCGTGCCTCTACCATCTTCCCGCAGATGGTTGGACATACCATTGCTGTTCACGATGGACGTAAACATGTTCCGGTATTTATATCTGAAGATATGGTTGGTCATAAGCTAGGTGAGTTTTCCCCCACCCGTTTATACAGAGGGCACAGCAGGGGAGAAAAGACCAGCAGACTCAAGAATTAAGAAACTCTTGATCGGAAGGAGGAATTGACTTGGGCAAGAAAGTAATGTCAAAAGATGAGCTCCTTGAAAAGAAGGAGGAGCTTCTTGAACAATATGGAAAGACCCGCAGGAAAGCAAATAAGCTTCCAATCCTTACAAAAAAGGAGCGAAAAGTTCTGGGAATCGGTAAGGATGAAGGTAGAGCTATTGTTAAGCATGTACGGGTTTCATCCAGAAAAGCAAAACTGGTTATTGATTTAATTCGTAATAAAGATATTGATGAGGCTTACGGTATATTGAAGTATATGCCAAGAAATGCTTCAGAAGTTCTTTATAAACTGCTTAAATCTGCAGAAGCAAACGCAGTTAACAACAACCAGCTCAACAGAGACAACCTCTTTGTATCTGAGGTATATGCTGAACAGGGACCAACCCTGAAAAGAATTATGCCAAGGGCACAGGGCAGGGCGTTCCGTATAAGAAAGAGGACCAGTCATATTACATTGGTACTCAAGGAAAGGGCTAAATAGGAGGTTGTAAGATGGGCCAAAAAGTAAATCCGCATGGACTGAGAATAGGAATCATTAAGGACTGGGATACAAAATGGTATGCCGGAGTTAAGGATTTCAGCAGCTTCCTGGTTGAGGATGTAAAGCTACGTAAATTTATTAAAAAGAAGCTTTATATCGCAGGAATTGCAAGAATTGAAATTGAACGCGCAGCGAATAAAATTAAGATTAATATTCATACTGCTAAACCCGGTATTGTTATCGGCAAGCAGGGATCCGGCATCGAAGCATTACGCCAAGATTTAGAAAAGATGACCGGCAAGAGCATTCTTCTTAATATAACAGAAATCAAAAATACTGATTTGGTTTCACAGCTGGTTGCAGAGAATATTGCTGCTCAGTTGGAGAAACGTGTTTCATTCCGTCGCGCTATGAAACAGGCTATGTCAAGAACAATGAAATCCGGTGCAAGAGGTATTAAAACCCAAGCATCAGGCAGACTTGGCGGAGCAGAAATAGCAAGAGTTGAACATTATGCAGAAGGTACTATCCCACTTCAGACCCTACGTGCTGATATTGACTACGGTTTTGCTGAAGCAAATACCACATATGGCAAGATAGGCATTAAGGTCTGGATTTACAAGGGTGAAGTTCTTCCCACCAAAAAGAAGGAAAAAAAGGAAGGGGGAGACAAATAATATGTTGATGCCTAAGAGAGTCAAATATAGAAGAGTTCACAGAGGTCGTATGACCGGTAAGGCAATGCGTGGCAACGTTGTGTCAGATGGTGAATTTGGACTACAAGCAGTTGATCCTGCATGGGTTACCAGCAATCAGATAGAAGCAGCTCGTATCGCCATGACTCGTTTCACAAAAAGAGGCGGTAGTGTTTGGATTAAGATTTTCCCGGATAAGCCGGTAACAAAGAAGCCTGCTGAAACCCGTATGGGTTCCGGTAAAGGTTCTCCTGAATACTGGGTAGCGGTTGTTAAGCCCGGACGCGTTCTCTTTGAAATTGCGGGAGTTTCCGAAGAACAAGCGAGAGAAGCATTGAGGCTTGCAGCCCACAAATTGCCCGTAAAATGTAAAATAATTGCACGCGGGGAAGAGGTAGGTGTAGAGAATGAAGGCGTCTGAACTGAAAGCACTTAAGGAAAAGACACGCGAAGAGCTCAACCAAGAGCTCGTTGAACTGAAAACCGAGTTGTTTAAGCTTAGATTCCAGCATGCTACAAGCCAGCTTGAGAATCCCTTGAAGCTTAAAGACTGTAAGAAGAATATCGCACGAGTTAAAACATTAATTCGTGAAATGGAACTCGGAATTAATAGGAATTAAGAAGGCTTGATGCCGTTAAACCGGAAGGAGGTTTGTTCCGCGTGGCTGACAGAGGTATAAGAAAGACCAAGGTTGGTAAGGTCGTAAGTGATAAAATGAATAAAACCATTGTTGTGGCTGTTGAAGATAGTGTAAAGCATCCTTTGTTAAAGAAGATTATCAAGAGGACTTACAAACTCAAAGCCCATGATGAAAATAATGAATGTACTATCGGCGATCGCGTTGAAGTTATGGAAACCAGGCCCATTAGCAAGGATAAGAGATGGAGACTGGTCCAGATCGTTGAGAAGGCGAAGTAAAGGAGGCGTTGGGATATGATTCAAGCAGAAAGCCGTCTAAAATCTGCTGATAACACTGGCGCCAAGGAATTGTATTGTATTAAAGTCCTCGGTGGCAGTAAAAGAAAATATGCAAATATCGGTGATGTAATAGTTTGCTCGGTTAAAAATGCAACACCCGGCGGTGTTGTTAAGAAGGGCGAAGTTGTCAGAGCTGTTATAGTGCGTAGCGTAAAAGGATTAAAAAGAGCTGATGGCTCTAGCATTCGTTTTGATGAGAATGCAGCCGTTATCCTGAAGGATGACGGAAACCCAAGAGGAACCCGTATATTTGGTCCGGTGGCAAGAGAATTGAGAGAAAAAGATTACATGAAAATTATCTCTCTTGCTCCGGAAGTACTGTAAGGAAGGAGGCTTGACAAAAAATGGCCAAAACACACGTCAAAAAGGGAGACATGGTTTATGTTCTCAATGGCAAAGATGGTGGCAAGAAAGGCAAAGTTCTTTCTGTAGACCTATCGGAAGGCAAGGTCCTCGTAGAGGGCGTGAATATTGTTACAAAGCATGTTAAGCCAAAACCTAACAAGGGTTTTAACGAAGGTGGACTGATACATCAGGAAGCACCTATATATGTTGATAAGGTAATGCTAATTTGCAAGAACTGCGGAAAACCTACTAAGGTAGGCAAGAAGATTACGGATGATGGTTCTAAAGCCAGAGTTTGTAAGAAATGCGGGGAAGTAATTGACATTATCGGAGAGAGTAAGGAGTAAATCCTTAAGGAGGTTGACGAGACATGCCAAGATTGCTTGACAAGTATAAAAATGAAGTTGCACAGGCTCTGCAAGATAAGTTCAATTATAAAACACCAATGCAGATCCCAAAGCTTGTTAAAGTAGTACTCAATATGGGCGTAGGGGAAGTCAAAGATAACCCCAAAGCCATAGAAACTGCAGCAAACGAAATGGCAACCATTGCAGGACAAAAAGCGGTTGTCACAACAGCCAAGAAGTCGGTTGCGGCATTCAAGCTCCGTGAGGGCATGAATATAGGCTGCAAAACCACTCTTCGCGGCAAAAGAATGTATGAGTTTGTTGACAAATTATTTAATGCAGCTCTTCCCAGAGTAAGAGACTTCAGAGGAATTAACGCTAATTCCTTTGATGGTAGAGGTAACTTCACAATGGGAGTTAAAGAACAATTGATTTTCCCCGAAATTGAGTATGATAAAATCGACAAAATTCGTGGAATGGATATCACATTTGTTACAACTGCCAAGACCGATGAAGAAGCAAAGGAACTGCTCTCACTACTCGGAATGCCGTTTAAAAAGAGCTAAAGGAGGTAATTAATATGGCTAAAAAGTCCATGATTCTAAAGCAGCAAAAAGCGCCGAAATTTTCCACTAGGTATTATAACCGCTGCAAGCTCTGCGGCAGACCTCACTCTTATATGAGGAAGTTCGGCATTTGCCGTCTTTGCTTCAGAGACTTAGCATATAAGGGCCAAATACCAGGTGTAAAGAAGGCAAGCTGGTAACAGGAGCGAAAGGAGGTCTGTAATAATGCATGCAACCGACGTAATTGCAGATATGCTTACAAGGATAAGGAACGCCGCTAATTCAAAACATCAGACTGTGGATGTTCCGGCATCAAACCTAAAAAAGCAGATTGCGAAAATTTTGCTTGATGAGGGTTATATCAAAGATTTTATTGAAATAGACGACAAAAAACAGGGAATTATCAGAATCACACTGAAGTATGTAGATAACAAGAAAAACATCATCACAGGAATCAAGAGAATCAGTAAGCCAGGTTTGAGGGTTTTCGCTCAAAAAGACGAGATTCCAAAGGTTTTAGGTGGTCTGGGTGTTGCTATTGTATCAACATCTCAAGGTGTTATGACTGACAAAGACGCAAGAAAACTCGGTATAGGCGGAGAAGTACTTGCATTTGTGTGGTAAAAACCAACATAAAACAATAAGTTCCTGAAAAAAGTGTATTCGGTATATGATACTGAAACACTCACAATATAAGGACTGGAGGTTAAACTTATGTCACGTATAGGAAAGTTGCCGATTGAAATACCGGCAGGCGTGGATGTAAAGCTTGATGGACATAATATGACAGTTAAAGGCCCAAAAGGCACTTTAAGCTCAAGCTTTCATAAAAATATGATCATTGAAAAAGAAGGCAATACAATAACTGTTAAGCGTCCTAATGATAATAAAGAGAATAGATCGCTTCACGGTCTAACCCGTGCACTTATTAACAACATGGTGACCGGTGTATCAAAAGGATTTGAAAAGAACCTTGAAATAGTCGGTGTTGGTTTTAGAGCACAAAAGCAAGGTAAAAAGCTTATTCTTACTCTTGGCTTTTCTCACCCGGTTGAGATGGATGAGCCCAATGGTATTACCATTGATGTTCCATCACCTAATATTATTCAAGTAAAAGGCGCAGACAAACAACTTGTTGGTGAAGTTGCCGCTCAAATTCGCAAAAAGCGTCCACCTGAACCTTATAAGGGTAAAGGAATTAAATATTCTGATGAGGTTATTATCCGTAAGGAAGGTAAGACCGGCGCTAAGGGTAAAGGTTAAGAGAAAGGAGTGAGTGTTAGATGATTAAGCGTATTGATAAGAACGAAATCAGGCTCCGTAAACACGCTCGTGTCCGCAAAAAGATAAGCGGCACTGCTGAAACACCACGTTTAAGTGTTTTCAGGAGTTCAAAGCACATATATGCCCAGATTATCGATGATGTTAGCAGCACCACTCTGGTTGCAGCATCCTCTTTGGATGAGGCTCTTAAAGGAAAGCTTGATTACTCCGGCAATAAAGAAGCCGCTAAAGAAGTAGGAAAGCTTGTTGCAACAAAAGCAATCGAAAAGGGTATCAAGCAGGTAGTATTCGATAGAGGTGGATACCTTTATCACGGAAGAGTCAAGGAACTAGCAGACGGCGCAAGAGAAGCCGGCCTCGAGTTCTAATCATCCTAAAGCAGAAGGAGGGGAACAAATTGCAGAAAATTGATCCAAGTACTCTAGACCTTAAAGAGAAGGTTGTGAATATAGGTCGTGTTACCAAGGTTGTTAAGGGTGGTAGAAACTTCAGATTCAGTACACTTGTTGTTGTTGGAGATGAAAATGGCCACGTAGGAGTAGGAAGCGGAAAAGCTGCCGAAATTCCTGATGCCATCCGCAAAGGAATAGAAGATGCTAAGAAGAATCTTATCTTTATTCCTAAAGTTGGAAGCACTATTCCTCATGAGGCAATGGGAGTATTCGGTGCAGGCAAAGTATTGTTAAAGCCGGCTAAAGAAGGTACCGGTGTTATTGCAGGTGGCCCTGTAAGAGCGGTTCTGGAGCTTGCCGGAATTAATGATATATATACAAAATCTTTAGGTTCGAACAATCCAACCAACATGGTTCGTGCTACTATGGAAGGTCTTTCTCAGTTAAGAACTGTAGAAATGATAGCCAAGCTCAGAGGCAAAACCGTTGAGGATATTATAGGATAGGAGGTAGCTTTCATGGGCAATTTGAAAATAACTCTGAAGAAGAGTACAATAGCATCCAAAGAAGATCAGAAGGCTACTGTTGTTGCTCTTGGTCTTCATAAAATAGGGCAAAGTGTCGAACAAAAGGACAATGCTCAGATTCGTGGTATGATTAATAAAGTATCACACTTACTAGAAGTTGAAGAAATATAAAGGAGGTGCAACCAGTGAACTTGTTCGAATTAAAACCTGGAGCACCTAAACAGGCTCCAAAGCGCAAAGGTAGAGGCCATGGTTCAGGAAACGGCAAGACTGCAGGCAAAGGTCATAAAGGCCAGAACGCCAGAGCAGGCGGTGGTGTCAGACCTGGTTTTGAAGGCGGCCAGATGCCTCTTTTCAGAAGAATACCAAAGAGAGGCTTTAATAATTCTGTTTTCAGTAAAACATATACTGAAGTCAAACTTTCTGATCTTGAAAGATTTGAGAATGGTACAGAGGTTACCGCTGAGCTGTTAAAGCAAGACGGCGTAATCAGTAAAATTAATGACGGCATTGTTGTTCTCGGAAACGGTAACCTTACTAAGAAGCTTACTGTCAAGGCTGCAAGATTTACAAAGACTGCTTCCGAAAAGATAGAAGCTCTAGGAGGAAAGGCTGAGGTGATTTAGGATGGAGAGTATTTTCGCTCCGATAAAAAGTGCTTGGCGAGTTGTTGACATAAGAAAAAAGTTAATTGCGACTTTTTTATTACTGTTGGTATATCGTTTAGGCGTTTACATCCCCATCCCCGGCATGAATAAAGGCGTTCTTGCTGGCATGATTGGTCAGCAAGGTGGGCTCTTTGGATTTATGAACATAATAGGCGGCGGCGCTTTTGAAAATGCCAGTATATTTGCTATGTCCATAACGCCATATATTAACGCATCAATTATTATCCAGCTTCTTACTGTCGCTATTCCTGCACTTGAAAGAATGCAAAAGGAAGGCGAAGAAGGAAGAAAGAAGCTGGCTCAATGGGTTAGATATGGTGCTGTAATATTGGGTTTTCTACAAGCAACCTTTATGTATATAGGTTTTGGAAACGCAATATCAAGACCTAGCGTACTGTCGTACCTAACCATTACTTTTTCACTAACTGCAGGTACAGCCTTTATAATGTGGCTGGGTGAACAAATAAATGAGTATGGTATAGGAAATGGTATTTCGCTAATAATTTTTGTTAACATTATTTCCAGAGGACCGGTGGCATTCAGTACTCTTTATAACATTATTAAAGCCTATTCAATGGACGGACGTCTTGCAGTAGGTGTTCTTATAGTGTTGTCTATTATATTAGTATTTGTTGCCGTTGTTGTTTTTGTAATTTATGTTACTCAAGCAGAAAGAAGGATTCCGGTTCAATATGCAAAACGTGTAGTAGGGCGCAAAATGTATGGCGGACAAAGCACCCATATTCCTATGAAGGTCAATTTAGCAGGTGTTATGCCAGTTATTTTTGCATCGTCCATATTGGCATTTATCCCTACAATCATAGGTCTTGTAGCACCTAATACCACAAGTAAGTTTCTTATCAGCTTGAGAGATTTCAGCGGTAATCCGTTGTATATGATAGTAATGGCATTACTTGTGTTCTTCTTTACATTCTTCTATACCATGATGGCATTTAATCCAGTGGAAGTTGCGAACAATGTGCGTAAGAATGGTGGATTTATTCCAGGTATCCGCCCAGGTAAGCCAACTAGCGATTATATTACCAAGGTTCTTAATCGCATCACATGGTTTGGAGCATTCTTCCTTGCTTTGATTACCGTACTTCCAAGTTTATTGGAGCTCTTTACAAAAGTACGTATGGGGTTCGGAGGAACTTCTCTGCTAATTATGGTAGGTGTAGCTCTTGAAACCGCTAAACAAATTGAATCACAACTTATGATGAGACATTATAAAGGTTTTCTTGAATAAAAGTTATTAAAGTACTAAAGCGGATGACTAAGTACATCCGCTTTTTGTACCGACTTATTCAAAGACTAAATTCCTGAAACGCATACATTACATCGAATTAAGAAATTATTTGTTTTTTCGTAGTCAATGGCAGGAGGCGTGTATTTATGAGATTGATTCTTCTAGGTCCACCGGGAGCAGGCAAAGGAACACAGGCAACTGTATTATCAGAAACTCTAAAAATACCTCATATTTCAACAGGGGATATTTTCAGAGCAAATATAAAAGGTGGAACCCCTCTTGGTTTGTTAGCGAAAAGCTATATTGATTCAGGCAAGCTGGTTCCTGATGACGTTACAATTGATATAGTAGCTAATAGGTTAAGTGATGAGGATTGCGCTTCCGGATTCATTATGGATGGTTTTCCAAGAACAATTCCTCAAGCTCAGATGTTTGATGAAATGCTTGGAAAGCTTGATCGAAAAGTCGAAGCAGTAATTAATATCATTGCAGATGACAGTATTATAATTAAGAGATTATCCGGCAGAAGAATGTGCTCATGTGGAAAAACATATCATATAGCTAATAATCCGCCGAAGGTTGAAGGCAAATGTGACGTTTGTAATAGCTCTCTTTACATACGTGATGACGACAAAGAAGAAACAATTAAAGAGAGACTGAAGATTTATCACGAGCAAACAAGCCCGTTGGTAGATTATTATCAGAAGAAAGGCTTAATTCTGAATTTTGATGGAACAAAACCGATTGAGGTTACTACCCGTGAAATTCTAGATAGCCTAAATAATAAATAGATTTTGAGGCAATAAAATGATTTTTGTTAAATCCCAACGTGAATTGGATAAAATGAGACGTGCAGGAGAAATTGTCGCTTTAGTACATCAAAGGATGTCTGAACTGATAAAACCGGGAATAACAACAATTGAACTGGACAAAGAAGCTGAAAAAATAATAACTAGAGCAGGAGCCATACCATCTTTTAAAGGTTTTCCCTGTGCTTATGGCGGAAGGGATTTCCCAGGTTCCATATGCGCATCGGTTAATGATGTGGTAATACATGGGATTCCGGATGGTACCGTTCTTAAAGAAGGCGATATTATCAGCATTGACGTGGGTGCAATTTTTGATGGTTACCACGGAGATGCAGCACGAACCTTTGCGGTTGGAGCTGTTTCGCAAGAAGCCAGAGATTTGATTTTCCATACGGAAGAATCATTCAGATGCGGTATGGAGAAAGCTGTTGAAGGAAATAGGATTAGAGATATTTCTGCTGCCGTGCAGGAATACGCTGAAGGAAAAGGGTATAAAATTGTTCGTGACTATGTAGGACACGGAATCGGGACAGAAATGCATGAGGAACCTCAAATACCTAATTATGTGACACGTGAAAAAGGCGTGAGATTATCGAACGGTATGACTTTGGCTATAGAGCCAATGATTAATATAGGGACTTGGCGTGTAAATGTTTTAGGTGATAAGTGGACAGTGGTCACGGCAGACGGAAAATTATCTGCTCACCATGAAAATACAGTAGCAGTTACACCAAATGGTCCGGAAATATTGACCAGATTATATTAATTTAAACGAAATGAGTCAAGAATCTTGAAATAAGGCTGAATTTGTTATAGAATATATAATTGGCGCAGCTGTGGCTGCATGTTTCTCTTTGGTTGAAAAACCGCGAAGTTGTTTGGTAAAGCGTTTTTGACTGTAATTATTAATAATGATTAAGGCAGGGAAAATACTTGGATACCATAATAGGCCGTTATGTTTGGTCAAAATCCGGAAGGGACAAAGATCGATTATTTATTATTATTGATTTATATGATGATCAACATGTGCTGGTGGCAGACGGTGAATTAAGGCGGATAGCAAAACCAAAAAAGAAAAAACTGAAGCACCTTAATATCACAAATAAGGTTGCGAAGGAAATTAACGAGATAGTAACTATGAAGAAACGGCTGTTAGACGCAGATCTTCAGAGAGCTATAAATAATTACATTGAGTAATTAACATCCATTAGTGCGAGGGGGGTATTGTATTTGTCAAAGGAAGATGTAATTGAGCTAGAAGGAGTAGTATTGGAATCACTTCCTAATGCTAATTTTAAAGTCAAACTTGAAAATGACCATGTAATTCTTGCTCATATATCAGGTAAACTAAGAATGCATTATATCCGCATCCTTCCAGGTGATAAGGTAACTGTTGAAATGTCGACATATGATCTTTCTCGCGGGCGTATCACATGGAGAGGGAAAAAATAGTAAGCCATAAAGATCAGGAGGGTCAATCATGAAGGTAAAGCCATCAGTTAAGAAGATTTGTGAAAAGTGCAAGATCATCCGCAGAAAAGGGCGGGTTATGATTATCTGCTCAAATCCTAAACACAAACAAAGACAAGGTTAGAATATGCTTGCAGCCGGCAGCGAAAGGATCCTGCCGGTTGCAAAAAGAATTGCTTGCAAATTCTCTGAAAAGCGGCTGGTCTGGCAAAAGGTTTGCCATGACGATGTAGGAGAATTTTATATAGAAATAAATATGTATAATAATTAGACAGGTTAGACAAATACCAATCGGAGGTGTAGTAATTTGGCTCGTATTGCAGGTGTTGACTTGCCAAGAGAAAAAAGAGTAGAAATCGGCCTTACGTATATCTTCGGGATAGGAAGAACCCGTTCCAAT
>JAAYNX010000050.1 GCA_012520615.1 Clostridiaceae bacterium
CTGATCCTTTGGGAAATCGCTTATCTGCTATAGAAATGGCGGAGCTTGTTAAACGATCGAACCTAGAAAACCCATATGCAGATGAGCATATAGCGGATGAAATATGGAAGGATTCGGATGGAGCATTCAGATGTTCCGTCGGAAAGTGGGGGTATTGGATTTCATATGATGGAAGTCTTATCCCTTGTGGTTTGTTAAGCGAACCTGTGGCATATCCTTTAAAAACCGGATTCCATCAGGCATGGGAAACATTAAAGGATTCATGCAAAACAATTCCGATTTGTGGGGACTGCATGACATGCCCCGATTTAAAGTATTGCAGCACATGCCCGGCCCGACTTAAAGCCGAGACTGGTGCATTTGATAAAAAGGCTACTTATTTATGTGAATTCACTAAAGAATCATTGCAACTTAGTAAAAGTTAGTATTATATTGATTAAGGAGGTGATGATTTGAAAGAGTATGTAAAACCAATTTTTGAGTGCGTAGAGTTGAAAACAGAAGAGCGGTTAGCAGGTAGCATGTGCTCAAAAGAAGAGATTAAACTTGGCTCATGCCCCGCAGCTTTGTAGACGATTTAGTAACAGCAATAAGACTACTAATTATTACTGCTATTTAGGTATACATATAAATCCTTAAGAGGAGGTGTATCTATGAAAAACTATGTCAAACCTGTATTTGAGTATGTTGAACTCAGAATGGATGAGAGGATGGCAGGAAGCTGTGCTATTCCAATCGACCCAAGAACAGGGAAACCCTATCCACACGGGATGTGTCCAACAGGTCATTAGTATATGAATCATAGGTATTAAGCCTGTTAGTTTTCACAGATTGACAGGCTTAATTTTATAACAAGAATAAAGAGATAACGGGTGAGGTCGTTATTAAAAAGGAGTCTAGTTAGATGCATAGCTTTAGAATAGCAGATCTATGTATTAATGTTCATGGAAACAACGAATACATACTAAAGCGGATGAAAGACTATAGTATTCAGCCGGTCAAATGCGCTGTGAACGTCAAAATTGAGCATTGTGATTCTATTAATCTACCTGAAAATAGCTACATAATAGATGAAAACGGTACTTTAAACTGGGGAAGTAAGGCCAATGGTGAAAAAGGGTTTTATGCTTTCAAGAAGATGCCCGTTACAGAGGAAATCGCTGACTTGCTTGATACAGATGAAGATTGGGAAAATGCAATTATATCTTTGTTGAATTCTGACATTTACAAGGATCGGGAAATAGATCCAATCCATGCTATTGCTTTTGATTTAGTTGGGACAGTTTTCAGAAACCACATATTATTTCATGACGGTATAGTAATTCATGCATCTTCAATTATTCATGATGGGAAGGGTGTTATATTTTCAGCGCCTTCAGGTACCGGAAAGTCAACCCATGTAAAGATGTGGGAGAGATATAAAGGTGCGGCGGTAATCAATGATGATACACCACCTGTCAGGGTGATAGATGGCAAACCTATTGTTTATGGTTCTCCTTGGAGCGGATCTTCAGATAAAAACCAAAATGGAAAAGCACCGCTCGAGGCTATATTTATTCTGGAACAGGCACCGCATAATTCTGTATGTCGTTTAGACAATCAAGAAGCTGTTATTCGCTTAATGCCAAGACTATTTCTGCCATATTTCTGTGATAAGCTGATGGAACTGGCATTGAAGAATTTTGAAAATATTATTTCGCTTGTTCCGGTATACTTGCTTAAATGCAGACCGGACAAAGAAGCCATGGATTTGGCATATCAGTGTATTGATAATAAAAAAATGTAAGTGGGGGAGCTTTGGTTATGAAAATAAAATCTGGGTTTATGTTAAGAGATATTGCGGGTTCTTGGATTGTAGTTCCTTTAGGGCAAAGGGTTGTTGAGTTTAACGGCCTAATGACCCTTAATGAAAGTGGAGCGCTTATTTGGCGAAAACTTGAGGGCGGAGCAGAAATAGATGATTTGGTTCAGGTGATATGTTCCGAATATGATATTGACGAAGCTACTGCCAGAATTGATGTTGAAGAGATAGTAGAATCAATTAGAAGTAAGAATTTATTAGAGTAGTATCTTAAATCGAATTCTCTTTAAGCGCAAAAGCCTTTGGAGTATATTAATGAGTGTAGTTAAATTAGTAAAAGCAGCCGATATGTTTCCTCTGGTTCAAGAGATATTTGAAAACGGTGGCAGTGCTAAAATTACGGTTACCGGTATGAGTATGTATCCCTTTTTACGCGATGGAAAAGACAGTGTCGAACTTGCAAAGACAGATTTCTCAAAAATCAGGCGTGGCGACATTGTTTTGGCTTTAAGGAATAATGGCCAATATTTTTTGCACCGGATATATAAAAAGAATGAGGATTCTTTTTTAATGATGGGGGATGCACAAACTTGGATTGATGGCCCTTATATGCCAAATCAATTGATAGCCATTGTCACAAAAATTTGGAGACAAGATAAGATTATAGAATGTTCATCATTTGGGTGGCGTGTTATTTCAAACATCTGGCGTTTACTCAAACCGGTAAGACGTATAATGCTTAGAATTATCGGTGGTATAGAAAGAAGAATCGTGCCTAAATCAAGGGAAATCATATGAAGAATTGGATTAAAGGAAATTTAGAAAGTTTCAAATGGATTGCCTTAAATACAAAAGGATATTTTAAGGCGATTTTTGTCATTACCGGTTTGGGTGTGCTTACCTCTTTAGCAGGTGTTGCCTCGGCAATAATATCTAAAAACATCATAGACAATGCGGTTAATGGGAATATTCAAAATTTAATATTCTTCGGAATCGCCTTTTGTTGTATTATATTATTTTATATGGGGAGCAATGGAGCACTCACAATTATTACAGTCCGAACAGAAGAGAATTTTTGCAACAATCTGCGCTTGAGTTTATATAAAAAATTCTCAATGTCCCAATGGACGGATACATCAAAATATCATTCAGGAGATATATTAACACGCCTTACAAGTGATATTGATGCTATATCAAATGGCGTAATAAACGTGCTTCCAAGCATTATTTCTTTAGGAGTTCAGCTGATAGCAGCCTTTTCAACTTTACTGCATTATGAGCCATCTTTAGCGTATTTTGCAATTATTTTTGTTCCCTTTACGATAGTTATGAGCCGAATTTGGGCCAGTAAGCTAAAAAATCTACATAAAAAGATTCAGGAATCCGAAGGCTCATACCGTTCTTTCATACAGGAATCTGTTGAAAACATGACGATAGTAAAAGCGTTTCAGCTAGAGGAAAAGAATGTAGGTGTTATAACTAACCTTCATAACAACCTGTTGTTTTGGGTAACTAAACGAGCTAAAACAGGTGTTATAGCCAATTTAGTTTTAGCTTCGGGTTATTGGATAAGCTACATAATTACTTTTGGGTGGGGAACTTGGCGACTGGCTAGCAAAGCAATATCATTCGGAACTTTGACGGCATTTCTACAATTGGTGGGTCAGGTTCAAGGGCCTTTTTTAGGTCTTTCACGCACTTTCCCGCAGATTATATCAACCTTAGCTTCAGCAGAAAGACTTATGGAACTTGAAAAACTGGAGTTGGAAAAGCGAAATCAGATACTAAATTGTACCGAAGATGCAGGGGTAAAACTCCAAGAAGTATATTTTTCATACAATAAAGATGATTGCGTTCTTAATAATGTTTCTATTGATATTAAACCGGGAGAGATTGTTGCTCTTACAGGGCCTTCCGGAGAAGGCAAAACAACTATAATCAGGCTTCTATTAGCATTATTGAAACCTGATAAGGGATCTGTGTATTTTACCCTAAGCAATGGGGAAGAGCATGAAGCCAGTGCTTCGACACGGGAATTAATAGCTTATGTTCCTCAGGGGAACACGCTTTTTAGCGGTACAATAGGCGATAATATTAGAAATGGTAATCCACAAGCTTCTGATGATGAAATAATATCGGCAGCAAAAACCGCCTGCGCATGGGAATTCATCGAAAAGCTTCCTGATGGTCTTAATACTGTGATAGGTGAAAATGCCTTGGGTTTGTCTGAAGGACAAGCCCAAAGGGTGGCTCTTGCCCGTGCAATTGTAAGAAAAGCCCCGATTTTGATTTTAGATGAGGCGACTTCAGCGCTTGATATGGACTTGGAATTACGAGTGCTTGAGGGAATAAAAAGCATTGTACCGGCACGGTCATGCTTTGTTATTACACACCGCCATTCTGCCCTAAAAATATGTTCAAAAGTTTATAACTTAAAGGATGGATTTATTGACAAAGCTAATTAATCGGTTTTATTTCAGAGAATATAAAACCGATATATAAATAAAACAATTACAATATAAAGGAAGGTATAAGATGGCTGAATATTCTATTAAGGACATTTTTAATATTCTCATAAGAAGATGGTGGGTATTAGTGGGGTGTATGCTGATATTCGGATTAACAATAGCCATATGGACAGTATACTATGTAACTCCTATGTATGAGGCATATTCTACCATATACGTTGGTAAAAATTCTGATGATTTTGGGTTAACTACAACAGACTTGTATATTGGTGAATCAGTAATTTACGATTACCAGGAGATAGTAAAAAGTCGAATTGTTGCAACTGCTGTTTTAGAGGCACTCGGGTATGATGATGTTAATCCAAACTATTTAGCAAAAAGTATTAATGCTGCCCAAAAGCCAAATACGCATGTAATACAAATATCCTTAAGGAATCCTGATCCAGAGACTGCAATGATTCTTGTTAATATGGTTGCTGAGGTTTTTAAAGAAAAAGTAACTGATATTATGCAAGTGGATAATGTTCAGATTATTGATAAAGCAGAAATGCCTTTATATCCTGTTTCACCCAATAAAAAAATGAACATATCGGTAGGAATATTTATTGGTTTATGTGTTGGGGTGGGTGTTCTGTTCTTAATTGAATTTTTTAATGATTCTGTAAGAACACCGGAAGATATAAAGAAACACATTAATTTACCGGTCATAGGCACAATACCAGCCTTTAAGACTCAAATAAAGGAGGACTAAATCAAGGTGGATGAAAATATTATTATTACACAGACTGACCCTAAGTCGCCTGTTTCAGAGGCATATAGGGTTTTAAGAACAAATATTCAATACTCCGGTCTGGACAAGCCTTTTAAGTCTATCGTTATTACAAGCGCAGGAGCAATGGAGGGAAAGACAACTACAATAGTAAATCTGGCAATAACTTTTGCTCAGACAGGAAACAGAGTTCTGATTATAGATGCAGACCTTAGAAGGCCTAAAGTACATAAAGTGTTTAATCTTACAAATGAACAAGGCCTTACAAATTATTTGGCCTCTCAGGGAGAATTGAAAACGTATATTAACCATAATTTAGTATTGCCTAATTTAGATGTTTTAACAAGCGGTACAATTCCTCCAAATCCTTCGGAAATGTTAAATTCAAAAACCATGAAAAGGTTTATAGATATAGCAGGATCATTATATGATATAATTTTAATAGACTCACCCCCGGTTGGCAGCGTTACCGATGCTTCAATAATATCTACATATGTTGATGGCACTATTCTGGTGGTGAAATCGGGCAAGTCAGAAATTAATGCTGTTAAGAGAGCCAAAGAGGCTTTAGAAAAAGTTCATGCAAATATTATCGGAGTGGTATTAAACGACCTTGATAAAAAAGCCATAGGCAATAAATATGACTATCGATATTATTATACTGATGAATCTGTTAAAAAGAATTTTTGGAAAAAACTTTGGGAGAAAATAGAGCGACTGCAGGCGACTAAGTAATTTTACTTAAGGAGGGGCTTCTATTGTATATAGATATTCATAGCCATATTATACCTGGAATTGATGACGGCGCAAAAGATGAAATCATGGCCTTGGAAATGCTTAAAATTGCTCAGAAAAGCGGTACCAGCCATATTATTGCTACACCCCATTACGTTTATGGTAATACCAGGTATGGATTCGATACAATTCTTGAGAAATGTGCAGAACTCAATATGCTTGCTGCAAGCATGGGGATTAAAGTAACTATTTATCCCGGCTGTGAAGTATTTGTAACCCCTGAGATTATAGAATTATTTGAGCAGAGGTTGGTGGGAACTCTTGCGGGATCCCGCTATATGCTAGTAGAGTTCCCGATGATGAGCATACCACCGTATACAGATAATACGCTATATAACCTTCAACTTAAGGGAATAACACCTATTATTGCCCACCCGGAAAGGTATACTGAGATACAGCAGAATTCGGAGGTATTGAAATCATTTATTGACCGAGGAATACTTGTACAAGTGAACTCGGGAAGCATAACAGGGGTTTATGGCAGGGAAACAAAAAAGGCTGTGATGCGGATTATTAAAGAAGGCTTCGTACATTTTGTAGCCTCTGATGCTCACAGTGATAACAGACGTAATCCGGATATGCGCAAAGCAGCCTCTATCATTGAAAAAAACTTCGGGCCAAAGATGCGTGATGATTTATTTATAAGAAATCCTTTAAAAATAATTGATATAGGGAAATAGGATTCCATTTTCAAAAGATATCGATAGAACAATAAAAAGAAATCCTGAAGCAATTCAGGATTTCTTTTTGTACATTCCAATTAAGCCATATTTATTTGGTAGAAGTATTGCTCTTTCTGCTTAATAGAAGTATTGCTGATATAATACAAATTCCACCTATAATATAGAAAGCTTCTGCAGGAACACCACCGGTCTGGGGCAATGCTTGAGGTATTTCCTCTTCCATTATTTCCATTGTAAAATCTGTTTCCGGATCAATTTCATCCGTTTTTTCTCCATACTGTGCATTAATAACAGTATCAGGGCTAGTAGACAACAAGGGATCATTATTATCAGTGGCAGCAAAAACCACAGTTGCGAACATTAATGTAAACAATAAAGCAAGTAATGGGCACAGTGCTTTTTTCACTTTTATCCCCTCCTCAAAGGAATCATAGATGTGATTATTATACATAGTTTAGTAAAAAATTGCAATAAGAACTTTGCCTGAAGTATTGCTTCATATTCTTCACTAATAACCATAAAAAAACATACATTCACATGTATGTTTTTAAAATAAATAATAAACTCACAATTTTTTATGTCTCAAATTTATGTAATGCAGATTAAAAACGTCTTCCGCCGGGGCCTCGCCTACCTCTACCGCCGCCTCCGAATCCGCCACCGGGTCTACCGCCGTGTCCACCGCCGTGTCCACCGCAGTCTCTGCCTTTGCCGTCAAAGCCGCCAATTCCGCCGCCTGAACAAGAACCACTACGTGATCCGGCAACTCTTTCTTCTGCTGTAATTTCTATTTTTGTAATAGTTGGCTTCATATATGTTTTCATTAGGTTCACCTCCTACTTAATCAAAATCATTTATACTGTCATTCAATAATGTAGTAAATTTGGAGCATGCAAAGGTGTAAATATCAATTGAGTCAAAGATTAGATTGTGAATTGAAAAGCTAGACTTTTGATGAAAAATATACAGTTTTTTTCGTAATAAACAAATCATACACCAAAAATGTCGAATTGTAAACAATAAATTACATTAAATATCTTCAATTCATGACAAATTAACCCTTTGAGCTACTGTGTAATTATTTCACTATTCATGTTTAGCAAATAGAAAAATAAAAGCCACCCTTTTCAAGTAACAAATCATGAAAATCATCACTAATAACTGCGTTCACCAGTGCCAATGCTATCCAAAATTGTGGAAGCATCTTCTTGATAATTATAAAAAATGCTATGTGGTTTTATATTTGCAGGATGTTCAATCTCTATACATTTTTCTAGTAATTCTATAGCTTTATCATAATTCTTCATTTCCAAATTGTGTTTGGCGGCTTCTAAATAGCTTCTGGCTAGGAGTACATAATTTTGCGAATAATAAGGTTGATATGATACCACCTTTTCTGCATACTCCAGTGCCTCCAGAGGCATATCCAAATCATAATATAATCTGATTAATACTCTGATGTTTTCGGGAAGATACGGGTTTTGGGAAGTGCTTCTTTCAGCCATAGCTAAGGCCGCTTCGTTCCATGCTGTAGCTTTTTCATCGCTGGTGCTTCTGTAGGCAAAAATACTGTACAGCTTGCTAAGCTCAAATGAATATTTATAGTTGTATGGGTCAAGGCGAAGGGCTTCTTCATAGTATGAGCGTGCAGCAGAGTAGTCCTTTTCCACTGTAAGATCAAGTCCTTTTTTTGCGTTATACTCGGCCATAGCTGTGATTCCGTTTACTAAAATCAAAGCTGCGGAGATGATGATAAAAAGCGGAGCAGCCAAACTACTTTTTAGCTTTATCTTGTGCTTTGATTCGGGGGTTCCTAAAACTATCATTACCCAAAACATCAGCCCGATAGAAACATACGACAAGTCAAAATCAAAGGTAGAGTGTATAACCAGAGCGGCAAATCCTGAAAACAATCCGGACAAATAAATTCTTTTTTGTAAATGTTCCGCCTTAACAACTTCTTTAACCATATAGTAAATTGATAAAATAACGATGGATGTAAAAGAAAGAAATCCTAGAATACCTGCATCAACGAATACCTCTAAAAAGTGGTTATGTACGGCTCTACTAATATAGTCCGAATCTTGTACACTGTAGTATAGAACCTCCCAACCACCGGCACCAACACCAGAGAGCCAGTTCTTTGAAATCAGCTCTAGTGCGTCTATATCAAAGGTTATGCGAATATTATCTAGCATATTGTATTTGACAAATCGATTTATTATATTATCCGGAATTAAAGCTATAATTTTATTTCTTAAAAGGAATACGGATACTATTATCAAGACTACTACTGAGATTTGAACAGCTAGGCTAAATGCTTTAGGAAGATTAAGCTTTATTTTTGCCCGCAGAATTATCAATAGCACCCCTTCGTATATAACAGCAAGAAAAATAGTGGCAAGAAAGGATATTAGCAATAACTTGGTTAAGGTAATGGCATTTTGGGTTGCGGTCAGCGCTGATACTCTCTGCATGATTAAGAAAGCCGGACCTGCCGAACAAAAGAAGGAGCCCGTGCTTTTTAGTCTAAAGCCTTTGGCTTTAATTATTAAGTAAAGCAAAACAGCCGAAAAACCTACAATATAGCCGCCTCGTGATCTTGTTAGCAACATGGCAAGGAGAATAATAGTATTAATACCTGATAAAAATACTCTATAAACAGGCTTGTCCAGCAAGTACATCAATGTGAGCGAAAAAATAACCGCAATCATATAATAAATAGCCGATGTGTTTGCATACTGTAAAGTTCCGCCTACCCGTGCATTATTCAAAGTATCATTCAAGAATCTGAATGCACCTGTTATAGCTTCAAGACCGATTATTGCATTAATAAAAGCACTTATAACAACAGGACCCATTAAAGCAAGGCTGAGCTTTTCTTTTTTATCATGGTAATAATCATACAGAACTATTGAGAATACAAGGTATTCGGTAACCTGAATAAGAATGGAAAGATTTTTACGGGGATTTACAGCTGTAATAAAAGCTATACAGTATGCCGTAACTAGCAAAGTGCCAAGAATCAGAAGCCATTTATTATAAAAGATATCTTCTTTATTTGTTAGCTTTCTTATGAAATAGATAAAAGAAAGAAGGGCTAACACTGCTAAAAAAGCTGAGGCTTCCAAATCAAAAAAAAGCCCCCTAAAGAGCGGAGAAATTGCTGTGGTTAACATCATGAAAATCGCTATCATTTTTTTCATATAACACCTATTTACAAGGAGAATACTCCCAAATATTTAAAGGAATTTTTTTCTAAAACTATAATATCATATTATATTAATCAGGGTCAATTAGTGCCAAGTTTGTTTTTTTATAGCTACTATATGACTTTAAAGCGTAAATAAGCGGCGTGTCTGCAACAACAGCCGCTAAATTTAAAGAAATTTAATACTATAATAGTTCCATTACGATTTAACAATAATATTTCCGATTGAATATCTACCGTCACTTCTTTTACCGGTTATGGCAATGTCTATTCCCGGATTGCCCGTCTCGGGATCAATTATGGCTACACAAAGAGTATACGTTCCTTCCGAAAGATTATTTGGAATAGCCACAGTATTATTTATTGTGGTTGTGCCCGGCAGCCATGTCCGGATATCATCATTTGTGGTGATTCTTCTCACAATTCTTCCTGTGCTGTCAGCTAAGGAAAGCTCCAAAGGCCATTTGAAGTAAAAAGGAGCAGATCCCTTGTTATTCCATACCATTGATACAGGCACCATACTGCCTGGCTGAATATTCTGCTGTGTTGATGTGGTTCGAAGAACAAATCGATAACCCAAGATATTATGTAAGGCATCAATATTCTTTTGGGGTGCACTGCCTTGCGCCGGGTCGGCCGGGCAGCGGGGTCCAAGAAATGAAGTATGGCTTTCTTGTGCAAGCCACATTGTCTGGGAAATTGCTATATCGGAAAGGAATTGTGAAACCGGCCCTCCAAATTCCCCTGCTGATGGCCCGTATTTCCAGAAATCCGGCATGGCAGGATAGGTGCCTTCCGCAAATCCCCAATTTCCAGGATTGGCATATCCGTTATTAAAGTATCTGATATGTCTCTCGGTCTCTGCTTTGTCACCAAACATATCGTTATATAATCCCATATTATTATCTTTTGCTATCTGGAACGGCCGGCGCATTAAGAGCTTTTTATTTGCAAAAGCCGACAAATAGTGACTTACATATTGATTCGAAATGCTGATGCTCGGCATGTAGCCTGTGTCGGAAGCTTTTAAGTAAACGGTGTGAAACTCCCCCCAGTGTCCGATGCTGCCCAACTGTATAAAAGCTAGGCCGGGATTGTTGCCATAGCGCTGAGCTATCGCATTTATCACTCTTTGATGATTTGAAATCAATACAGGATTCTTATAGTTGGGGCTGAATCCGCCACCATACCAAGTACCATCACCATTAATTTCTTGATAGAGCCATTGAGGAATATCCATATGATTTGCAACACCGGGATAGTCCATTATAAATCTAAAGATAATTTTGATTTTTCTGCCTACCCAATACGCCAGTTTAAATTTGTCCTCTATCTCGGACCATGCAAATTTACCTTTCGTAGGCTCCAACTCACTCCATTTTAATCCTGCGTAAACCAACCTGTGGGGCTGACTATAAGGGCCTCTCTCTGCTGTTGGCGCCCATCCCATATAGGGATTGTTCA
>JAAYNX010000049.1 GCA_012520615.1 Clostridiaceae bacterium
GTAAGTATCTATTTCGACAATTAGTTGATTATAACAATGCCGTAGCGAACAGAAATCATTGGAGCACCGGAGAAGGCTGGTGTCTAGGGGATTCACCTTCTATTGGGCTTTTGCTCAATGATCACGGATATTGTTGTGAAACACATCCCGCTCCTTTATTTTCTGAAGATATGTATTATATTCATGATCAGAAAAATAGACCTATTAGAATTTATCAGGAAATAGACGCACGATTTGTTTTGGAAGATTTTTATGCTAAACTTGCGTTAAACTATGGGAAATGATAATAGGTTAATGAAATTTGGCCAAGTTTTGCAGGATAGAGATTATCCTGCAAAACTTATAACAGCCTTGGAAGCAAAAGGTTTACGCCTTTCAACTTTATAGGTAGTATAGTTTTCATGAACTTCATATATTTTTAAATCCACAGCTTCATCTGCTTTTGGGTTGATAGTATTCACAATATTGACATATAAAGTTCCATCAAGATCTTTCGCACCTTGAGCATCAACCTCGCTAAAATCAAGAACCATTCTGCCATCACAAAAAGATAAGTTTGTAAATCTCTTATAAAGAGCCTGAGTTGAACCTATAGCATTATCTCTTGCAGGGAGGATTTCAAAGTTATTTTTATATTGCTCAAAGTATTTTATCCATCGGGCGACTGTCTCCATATTTTTTTCGGGATCTTTGTTTAGAAAATTTGGCCAATGCATGCCGAAGTAACTCTTTTTAATGATGTCTGGTGTTTGGGCATCAACAGCATCCCAGGGTATTAAATCATTTGTACGATCTACGGTGATTATGCCATTTTCAACGCATGCACCTTCAGGTTTTTCAGGGGATGTATATTCCATGGAACTAAATGGGGTAGATATGTACTTGATACCATACTCAGAAAGTATTGCTGATAATTGGTCCTTGTCACGGGAGTATACATATCTGAAACAGGGTGGGATAAAACTTTTAATATCTGTTGTTAATCCGTTTTGCCTTAGAATTTCAAAATATGCATCAAGATGTTCTCTTACAATATCAGGAGGTGTCATTTTGTTCTTGCCGGTTTCTTCGCAGGTCTGATAAAATTCAGCATATTTCATAATACCTTCATCTGTCCAGAACATGTGCATAACTCCGTGCAGGGCAATTTCCATATAATCTTTTGAAGAGTTTATTAAATCGCGAACTTCATCAATTTGAGGATCAAGCTGGGATGCATTATCCCATAGGGCGCCATGTTTATTTGAGTTTCTTACTTTTGCCAGAAGATTACATCTGTCCCATTCACCAACAACAAACCCGCACTTCACGCGCATATTGAGGCTGCGTCCAATCTCAACTATAGCCTTATAGTCCTCAATGCAATGCCTTCTTCCGATGCCTGAACGGGATGGACCATTTTTATACCTATGGTCATCACCACACCACCAGCCTACATCATCAACAACCAGCAAAAAGCTGTGGGGGATACAAAAAAGATCTTCCTTATTCATAATTACTTTCTCCTTTAAAGTAATTTAATATTATTATTACGTGCGAATGCTATGCCCTTTTACTATTAATTATTTTATTATATAAAAGATTGTTTTACCACCATTGCCAATTTAGTAAATAAGATTTTAGTTTAAATAATTTATCTGTACTGTTTTCTGTATTCTGTTGGCGGAATTCCAATGTATTTCTTAAAAATGCTTGTGAAAGTTCTTGAATGATTGTAGCCGAGTTTGTTACTTAGCTCGTTAATAGATATATCTGAATTTTTCAGATACTCCTTTGCGTGAGAAATTCTTACTCTGTTTAGATAATCAACAAAATTTATACCAAATGCCTTTTTAAAGAAGTTAGAGAAATATTTAGGGGTAGTTCCGACAATATCAGCCATTTTTGCAAGGTAAAGGTCTTCTGAATAA
>JAAYNX010000247.1 GCA_012520615.1 Clostridiaceae bacterium
CGCCGATTGTTCCGGCTTCACGAGAAGTTAAATCACCATTGTAACCCTGCTTTAAGTTAATACCAAGCTGTCCGGCAATTTCATACTTCATATTGTCAAACTGAGTCTTGCTATTGCTGTTTGAATTGTTAGCCATTAATCTCACCTCCTCAATGCTTATTATTGCTCAAGTCGCTCGGTTTATAAGTAGAAAGTTATGGTGAAAACGGAAATAGAGGCTATTTTTATTTTCAAATTCATTTCGGAAGCATTTTTCTATCATTTACCTATGAATCAAAGTTGTTACATTTTTAATTTTATGATACAATCATTCAAATTGATGGGGTTGTTTTATGCCATACATTGTTTCTTGCTTTAGGGCATGTATAAAAAGAGGAGAATTGTATGAAAAACAATAAAAAATTAAGTATTATCGTACTTGTTTTAATAATAACTTTTTTATGTGGATGTAGGAGTTCTCAAGTAGCAAAAGAAGTTACTGATGGAATTTATGTTCTATATAATGACAATGGAATGAGAATTAAGTATTGCACCAGTGAGCTTGAGGAGGTTAATGATTTCGAAGCACCTGAGGGGTGGGATTTGTGTTCCGCTAAGAATGGTAAAGTTTATATGTCGAATGCAGGGAATTCAAGAACAGTTGGAAAAAGTGTTGATGTTCTCAAAGATGGCGTAATTATTAAAAACATAAAATTAAAATATGATATGCCGTTCAATATTAAATATAATCCATATAATGACATGGTATATGTATCTCATAAATACAAAATTACATATAACGAAGAAAATTGTTTTTCTGTTATAGACACAGAGCTTGATAAAGAGATTGAGCCCATTATGTATGATGAATATGTTTTAGACTTTTCTTTTTCTGAAGACAATTATATGTTTGTTTCATCCCAGGATGTTAGTGACTATCAGACTCAAATTGATATTATTGATTTGTCCGATTCTTCATTAGAGAAAAGAATTGTTATAGATCCGCCTCTTGATTCAATCATATATTCTGAAGTAACGAATCTTGTATATGGGGTTTGTCAGAGATCAAGAGAAAGGGGGTTATTTGTGATAGACTGGATTAATGAAAGCTGGGAAGAGATACCTTTAGATTTTATTGATGCAAGCCAATTGGAAATTGGCAAGAAGGATAATACAAAACTATATATTTTAAATAGTTACAGAGACGATAATAATGAAGGGCGTTTAATAGCAGAGTTTGATCTCTTAACCGGAAAGGTGGAGAAGAAGTATGACAATCTTGAGAGAGTGCAAGATTTTATTGTTAACGATAACATAATTGCCCTCGGAAAAACTCTGGATGTTATTTATAAAATGGATCTCGAAACAAATGAGATGACAAAACGTGATATACCCTACCCCTGTTCTATTGTTCAAGAAAACGATACCGAATAAGCTGAAAACAGAAATATATTTGACAAATTTCATGAAAATATGAGAAAATAAAGGAAATAATCTCACATATATGGCAGAAGTTTTGTTGTACCTGTCAATATATTGTGGTATATTCTTATTATAAGTATATTTTTATGTGTTTTTGTCGTGCTCAATTTTATACTAATGATGAAATGGTTGCTTTAAGCAATTTAAAGGAGTGATTCTGTGCTATCCAATCTTCTTTTTACAAAAGGTAATATCGAACGAGGGCTTGATGCTGCTTGGCTTAGAAATGATGTCATTTCGCAAAACATAGCCAATGTTGACACACCCGGATATAAAAGAAAAGTAGTTAGATTTGAAGAATTCCTTAATAATGAGATGAAGACTGGGCAGATTTCACAGGGCAAAACCAGATTTTCCTCAAATGGTATACAAATTACTGAGGATCCGGCACAATCATCATACCGAAGTGACGGAAACAATGTAGACATAGAGCATGAAATGGCATTAATGGCTGCTAATAGCATACGATACAACACTTTGATACAAAAGATGAATGGCGATTTTCAAAAGCTTAAGACTGTAATTAGAGGAGGCAGATAATTATGGGACTGTTTAATTCCTTTAATATTAGTGCATCGGCTCTTACTGCCCAACGTCTTCGTATGGACGTAATATCGCAAAATATTGCAAATGTGAATACTACCCGAACAGAGGATGGAACGCCATACAGAAGAAAGACGGTGGTTTTTCAGGAAAAAGAATCAGATGTACCTTTCTCCCAATATCTTTCGGAGCAAAGCCGCAGTCGATTTTTAACCGGCGGCGGAGTTAGAGTCACTGAAATTGCTGAAGACCCTACACCATTTAAAGAAGTTTATGATCCAAGTCATCCGGATGCCGACGAAAACGGCATAGTTCGGATGCCTAATGTTGAAATTATTACAGAGATGGTTAATATGATATCCGCAACCCGTGCTTATGAGGCCAATGTAACGGCGCTGAATGCATCAAAATCTATGGCGTCTAAGGCTCTTGAAATTGGACGATAATTGGTGCGTGGTGTAGCTAAAGGAGGCTTAAGTAAATGGCAGTGCAAGGCGTTAACTTAATAAATAACGGGATTGCCTCACCGATAAAGAGCGTTGGCAATTCAGACGAGGGTATTAATTTTAAAAACCTTTTAATGGATGCTCTGAACAATGTCAATACACTTGAGCAAGAATCTGCGAAGATGACAGAGGATTTTATTGCCGGGAGAACAGATGATATACATTCGGTTTTAATTGCCTCTGAGAAAGCGTCGATATCTCTCCAATTTATTATGGAGGTTCGCAATAAAGTAATGGAAGCATACCAAGAAATTATGAGGATGCAGGTTTGATTATTGTTTTTTACTTATGATAAAGATTAAAGTACTTTAGAAAAGCCTTTATCAGGAGGGTTAAATTATGCCGGAAGGAATTAAAAAGCTGTTTGATAAAATAAAGAGCTTCTGGGGTAACCTTGAGAAAGGCCAGAAGGCTAGAATTTTCATAATGGCCGGGATCTTAGTATTTGCTGTGGCAGTTACAATGGTACTAACCTTAAGAGTTGAATATGTACCGCTATTTGAATCAGCTGAAGAAGTTGAACTCCAACCGGTAGTTACTTATCTTACCGAAAATAAAATTAAATTTAAAAAAGGTGTAAACCAAGTTTTCGTTGACAGCAAACAAAAAAAGGATATTGAGTTTGATTTGACTACCCAGGGTATTGTATCTCCCGAAACTACTTTTGCAGACACATGGAGCAAGTTATCCCTGACAGCAACAGAGGGTGACAAAGAAAACCTTTGGAAGAATTATGTCACAAATGATCTTGTATATAAACTGAAGAAATTTGAGAATGTTGAAAATGCTACGGTTCAGTATTCTAAGCCCGAAAAAACCTATTGGGTAAAATCAGATGAAGAAAATCAGCAGGGAAGCGCGTATGTCATGTTAAAGACAAAAGAAGCACTGTCACCTGAACAGGTGGATGCAGCAGCAAAGGTTGTAGCCGCTTCTCTCGGAATACCTCCCGAACGAATCACCATTGTTGACCATAAACTTAACCCATTATCACGAGACTACAGCCAGACAGATATTCTTAAAGCCAGTAGTCAGGATGAAATGCGTCGTCAAAGACAACTAGAACTTGAAAATAAGGTATATGATTTCTTTAAGATTGGGATTGCCCAAAATGAGAATTTTGATACCATTAGCGTTTCTGCAAATGCAGTTTTAGATTTTGATACATTGACCAGCACATCAACAAAATACAGTCCGCCTATTGAAGAAGAGGACGCTATAAAGAGTGAGGAAACTCTTGAAGAATCATTGATTAACGGCAGTGCTGGCGATATACCGGGTACTGATACCAACCCACAAGGAACGATGACTTATCAAGCCGGTGAGGATGGTAATTCCCAATATAACAAAAATCATGCTGTTAGAGAGTACCTCTACAATCAAACAAATGAGCAAACGGAAAAGGCAGTAGGAAAGCTGATTAGCGATCAATCCACCATGTCTATTTCTTTATGGTATGGAAACCGTATTCAAACTGCCGACGGCCTTACTCCCGAATACATGGATCAGGTTAGGCAATCTGCCTCTGCGGCTACGGGTGTGCCTGTAGAAAATATTGCTATAGGAATACAGAAGCTTGCAGCGGAACCTCCGGTTGAAGTAACGATAATGGATACCGTTGGCGAGCTCTTTGATCAATTTGGATTCTACGCATTAATGCTTATATTATTAATAGTAATGGTTATTACTGCAATGCCGAAGAAGAAAGCTATTCCTGATGAAGTACAGGCAGCTGCATTAGAAGCAGCGGCTGCAGGCGATGGAACCAGTGGTAGACCAATTGAAGAAATACAAGAAATAAACATTCAGGAGCAATCAGAGCTTAAGAAACAAATTGAGAAATTTGTTCAAGATAATCCCGATTCGGTTGCACAATTATTGAGAAACTGGATTGCTGAGGACTGGGAATAGTTTACCAAAAACTATTTCCAATGGTAGGTGAAAAATATGGCGCTAAAAAATGAAGCTTTAAGAGAACTGTCAGGCAGAGAAAAGGCTGCCATGTTACTTATTACTTTGGGACCTGAAAGATCGGCCCAGATTTTTAAGCACCTTAAAGAAGAGGAAATAGAGCAGCTTACTTTGGAGATAGCTAACATAAGAACTGTATCGCAGACAGAAAGAGATAAGGTATTAAGTGAGTTTTATCAGATATGCCTAGCCCAACAGTATATTACAGAAGGCGGTATAGGGTACGCAAAAGATATATTGGAAAAGGCTATGGGGACTGAGAAAACTATGGAAATCATAAACAAGTTAACGGTTTCCTTACAGGTGCGGCCTTTTGACTTTGTGAGAAAAGCAGACCCATCTCAAGTATTGAACTTTATTCAAAGTGAGCATCCACAGACTATTGCTCTCATTCTTGCATACTTAAAACCGCATCAGTCAGCGGCTGTTTTGTCAGCTTTGCCCCAAGATAAGCAGGCAGACGTGGCAAAAAGAATAGCGACTATGGATAGAACATCTCCAGAGATTATTAAAGATGTTGAAAGAGTTCTTGAGAAAAAACTGTCAACTCTTGTTACAGAGGACTTTACCGCAGTGGGCGGCATTCAGGCTATTGTAGATGTATTAAATGCGGTAGACAGGGGTACAGAGAAGTTCATTATGGATTCTCTTGAAATCGAGGATACCGACCTTGCAGAGGAAATAAGAAAAAGAATGTTTGTGTTCGAGGATATTCTGCAGCTTGATAACAGGTCTGTACAACGCTTCTTACACGAAGTTGATAACAGTCAACTGGCCCTTGCACTTAAAGGTGCTACCGAGGAAGTACAAAACCTCATTTACAATAATATGTCCAAGAGATTGTCCGAGATGATCAAAGAAGATTTGGAATATATGGGGCCGGTACGCTTAAAAGACGTAGAAGAAGCACAGCAGAAGATAGTAAATGTTATACGCAAGCTGGAGGATGCCGGAGAGATTATTATTTCACGTGGTGAGGGAGACGAAATAGTTGTATAACAATACCTATGGCTACGGAGTATATAAACGTAATCAGGTGAATATAGGAAATCCATACAAACAAGAAAGACATGAACCGGAGCCGACTATTGTCGAGGAGATTTTTGACGAGGTTGCCGCAACTGAAGCTAACCCGGACAAAGAGTTTGAAATCAGCCAGGATATAGTGCATAAAGCCAAGGAAAGTGCAGCTTTAATAAAAAGTGAAGCAGAGCTTGAGGCAGAGAGGATAATAAGCGAAGCTGAAAAAAAGGCAGAATTATTGTATGCCGATGCACTGCAGAAGGCGAAAGAAGAGGGATATCGGCACGGTGAGGAGTTGGCGCAACAGCATTATAATAATCTGTTAGCCGATGCCAATGAGTTTAAAGAACGAAGCAAGAAGGCATATGAAGATGCGCTTGCTTCTCTTGAACACGATATAATAGCTCTGGTGTTGGATATAGCAGCAAAGGTAGTAGGGGATGAAATTCTAAATAATGAAGAGGCAATATTAGGGATAGTCAGAGAAACTATTGCTTCTTGCAATAATCGTGAAAATGTTGTGCTTAAGGTATCCCCTGAAGATTACGAGATTGTTGTTGCCAATGAGGAAAATCTTCGAATGAATATCAAAGGTCTTAATGAGCTTGAAATAAGGAAAGATGGTTCATTGGCTAAAGGTTCTTGTGTAATAGATACTGAATTTGGGTCTATTGACGGTAGTTATGATGTTCGCTTGGAAAGTATCAGAAAGGCATTTTTTGAGTTAATAGGTGACAATGGACAGTAATATGGATATTAATAATATTACATTAGATAAATATAAGAAACTATTGGATTCACGAAGTTTTGTCCGATATTCGGGTAAGGTGACCAAAGTAGTTGGTCTTACAATTGAGGCTGAAGGCCCCGAGACACATATCGGGGCCTTATGTCATATTTTCACTCAGAATGACAGAATGGTGCTTGCAGAGGTTGTAGGATTTAAAGATAAACAGGTTCTATTGATGCCTATTGGAGATATGTCGGGTATAGGCCCCGGCAATACTGTGGTGGCGGCTGACAGGGATCTTAATGTCGGTGTTGGGCAGAACCTTCTAGGCAGAGTCTTGGACGGCTTGGGAAACCCTATGGACGGAAAAGGCCCGGTAGAAATAGAAAAATACTATCCGGTTAATAATATGCCGCCAAATCCTATGACACGTCCTAGAATCACACAGGTTCTTCCTTTAGGAGTAAAGTGCATTGACGGGCTTATAACTGTGGGAAAAGGTCAACGTTTAGGCATATTTGCAGGAAGTGGAGTAGGAAAAAGTACTCTTATCGGTATGATTGCGAGAAATACCAAGGCTGATATAAACGTGATAGCGTTAATCGGAGAGCGTGGCCGTGAGGTTCGTGACTTTCTGGAAAGAGACTTGGGTGAGGAAGGACTTAAGCGCTCAGTAGTTGTAATAGCTACATCGGATCAACCTGCTTTAATACGGTTGAAAGGAGCGTTGGTTGCTACAGCTATTGCAGAGTATTTCAGAGATTGTGGCAACGATGTACTTCTTTTAATGGACTCCTTAACACGTTTTTCTATGGCACAGAGAGAAATTGGCTTAGCTATCGGAGAACCTCCCGTAACAAGGGGTTACACTCCATCAGTATATGCGGCAATGCCCAAGCTTCTTGAAAGATCGGGAACCTCTTCCAAAGGTTCCATAACCGGATTGTATTCCGTCTTGGTAGATGGGGATGACATGAATGAACCCATTACTGATACAGCTAGAGGTATTCTAGACGGGCATATCGTGCTTTCAAGAAGGCTTGCCCATAGGAATCACTACCCCTCTATTGACGTGCTGGCATCCATAAGCCGTGTTATGTCAGACATAATAGATGATGGACACAAGGCCAGCGCTAACGAGCTTCGCCGAAACCTTGCAATATACAGTGATGCCGAGGATCTTATAAATGTGGGTGCCTATGTAAAAGGGAGCAACCCGGACATAGATTTATCAATTCAATTAAACAAGGGTATAAATGAATTCTTAACTCAGGATACCCTTTCACGGTTTTCATTTTCCGATACTGTTAAGCTCCTAAAAAAATCAGTTGAAAGTTAGAAGCAGGAGATTAAATGGCAGGCTTTAAATTTCGTTTACAAACATTTTTAAAACTGAAAGAACAGCTGGAGAAAAACGCCAAGAATGAACTGGGCATAGCAATAATAAAGCTTGAGGAAGAAAAATCCAAGCTTAAAGTCATAGAGGATAATATTGATAATACCACTAATGACTTTAAAAATGCATGCTCTGGAGTAATTAATCCCGAAAGAATTAAAGAACTGAAAACATATCTTGAACACCTACAACATGCAAGGGAAAAGCAAAAGGAGAATGTTAAGCGGGAGCAAAAAAATGTCGATATTATAAGGGAACGGCTCGTTGAGATAATGAAAGAAAGAAAAGTTCTGGAAAACCTTAAGGAAAAGGAGTTCCAAGAGTATTTGAAAGATGAGCAAAAAAAGGAACAGCAGCAGGTGGACGAGCTTGTTAGTTATAACGAGAGTAAAGATGTCCCCCACCTCTTAGACGGCGGATAGGGGTTACTGTTACTATCATAGGCGGGGACGTGTATCCTGCATCTGATTTCGGTAACGGGTAAAGTCGTTAAAAGCTGCGAAAATGGATAAAACCAACCAAGGAGATTATTCATGGCAGAAAGGGAAAAACAAGCGGAACAAACCCCGGTAAAGGAACAAAACAACCAGACAGAAAAACCAGGAGGCTGTTTGCATTCAATAATTGTGGTGCTTTTAGCATTTTTGGTGGTTGCAGTGGTATCTGTCGGGGTTTTTTATTTTGTAGCAAAAAATAATATAAACGGTCTTGCCGATTCATTAAAGCCCCATATTAAAAGCTACCCAATACTAAAGATATTTTTACCGAAGGATTTAGAAGGGTTTGATCCCGAAGATCCAAAGTATTTATCAGATAAGCAGCTATTGGCGAAGTATGAGGAGTACCGTGAAAAGGTTCGTATTCTTAACGAAAGCCTTAATGAAGCGAATAAGACTATTGAGGACATGAAGTCCCAAGGGCAGAACGCAACCGATTTAGAGGCAAAAATTGAAGCAGACAGATTACTCTTAGAATCGATTGAAGCCGAGAAGGCAGCGTTGGAGGCCGAAAAACTGGCCTTGGCAGAACTTATTGCCAGAGGAGATACTGAAGGTTTTAAAAACTATTTTCAGAAGGTGGATAAAGCAACGGCCGAGGCAATTTATTCAGAAATCATGAAAGATGTAGCCATCAACGAAGAAAAAAAAGCGTTGGCAAAGCCATTTTCAACCATGAATCCTCAAGGGGCGGCAAACGTTCTAACCGAACTGTTTACAAAGGATAAAGAGGCGCTACTTGATATTTTCGAAGGAATGGAACCAAAAGTAATGGCTCCAATACTTGAGAGAATGGATGCAAAAATTGCGGCTGAAATTTATGGATTGCTATCCGACAGAAAACTAAGTCGGTGATGCATAAATAATTTCCCGTTGATTCGGGTTACGAGAGGAGGTGAAAAGATGATGAAAAGTAATGCAGTTAACGCTATGCTATTTGTCCCCAAAACTTTGGAATCATCAAAAGCCGAAACATCAAAAGGGAATTTCTCAAGTGATGATAGCTTTATGGACATACTTAACAAAAGTTTTACAGCAAGAAAAGAAAGTGAAAAAGTAAACGTTCGTCCTATGCAGTTACACAGGGATTTAATAAAAATTAATAAATTAGAACGTACTACTAACAAAGATTCATTTGACCCAAAACTTAAATCTGTGTCTAAGACGCTAAATTCGGAGGCTAATAGCGCTGTAGAAGTACCCAAGGCGGAAAGAAAAGCGAAACCTGAAGTTGAGGGCATAAAAAACACAAGTGAAAATACTGAGGAGAAAAGGGAAATAAATTCTCTTGAAGCTTTGGTAGCTTTGTTAGAAGAGCTTATGGCCCGACTGGATAGCAAGCTTGAAGAATCAGTGCCTGCAATGGTAGAAGGTGCTTGGGAGGATCTTTCCATAGTTCAGAGTGAAACGGTATCTCCAATGGAGGTCTTAGCTGCTTTAATCGCGGGTAATTCTGAAGACCTAGTGGCATTGATAAACAAAATGGCTGAAAACCAGGAATCCCCTGATATCAAAGTGCTAGCGGAGGAAATCCAGGGCTTTATTGAGAAACTGACAAATGTCCAAGACGGATCTGCCTTAGCCGAGACTACCGTTGAAGTTGAAAAAGTAGAAGCTGCCAGCAAGGATCTGTTCAATCAACTGAAAGCTCGGTGCGGACAACTCATTGAAAAACTTAATGAGAAGGTGTCAAAACTTAATGAAACTTCAACTCTTGCAAAGGAACAGGCTCCTGAATTGAAAATGGATCCGGCTCTGACGCCCGAAATTGCACCTGAAGAAAATGTTCAGGAGGTATCGGTGAAAATCGAGGCTGAGACTAAGCGTGAAGCAAATGATTCCAAAAGCGATATGTTAGCTTCTTCAAAAGAAGCTGAAATCACCAATGTGAAAGTAGCAACAACTGAAAATGAGAATATTTTTGATAGCTTCGTTGTTCAGAACCAGCAAGTACCAGTGGAAAACTTAAATCAGCCAGTTAACCTAGAGAAGATGCAATTACCTTTGACTGAAAAGCCTCTTGCCCAAACTGTTACCAATCAGGTAATGATGAAGGTAAAACTCATGGCAGGAGAGAATAAGCAGGAGATGGAAATGCATTTGAAGCCTGATACTCTAGGCAAGCTTTCCATTAAAATTATCCATGAGCGGGGAGAAATATTAGCTAAGATAACTGCAGAGAATCAGCAGGTAAAGGAAATTCTTGAGAGTAACATGCAAATGCTTAAAGATGCTTTGGAAAAGAGCGGCCTTACTGTACAGAATCTCAGTGTTTCAGTCGGAAATGGTGATGAAGATGGACAGGATAAAGGAAACGACAACCAAAAAGGCAGAGCACAATCAGCGAATCTAGCAGGAACAATAAATTCTTCTTCGCTGGCAGATGCTGATAGAATCGATTTAAGAAGGCGAATCGAAAAAGAGTATTTCAAGGAAACCTCTCAGATAAACCTTACGGCTTAAACCCCATGGATTTTAAAGGAAAGGAAGTGAGAAACGTGTCAATAACATCAACATCAGACGTTGGGCAACAAAAAACAATTGAACAGATTATTGCAGCACAGACTGAAGCAACTAACGCCTCTAGCCGAAATACTGGTGAATTGGGCAAAGATGATTTTTTAAAGCTCCTTATTACGCAAGTTCAGAATCAAGACCCAATGAACCCGTCAACTGATACTGAATTTATAGCGCAATTAGCTCAATTCAGCTCTCTTGAACAAATGCAGAATCTCAATAAAACTTTTGCCTATTCAACAGGCTTTTCTCTGATGGGCAAGTATATTTCAGCAGAGGTAGACGATAAATCAGGGAATATTAAATTTGTTGATGGCATGGTAGAGAGTGTACGCATAATGAACGGCGAGGTATATGCAGTTGTTGGGGAAGATGATGTACCGCTAAGCAAGATATCTTGGGTCGGCAATGAAAACAGCGGGTCCAATGGAGATGTCACCGAATACAGCGGAATAATCGGAATGCTGAGTAAGGCACATATTCTTAACGACACAGGTAAAATCGGGTCGATTGAAGGCATTGTTTCAACAGTAATAAAAGAGCCAGACGGTATATATGCCAGACTGGACGAAGTCGAGATTAAACCTTACAACCTTGACTTAGGAGGTTTAGAGGACATTGAGACTTATATTGAAGCAATGGCAGGTAAGGAGATTTCTATCAGGTTCGAGGATGATTTAACCGGAGAAAAATTCACTATTAAAGGAACGTTAAGAGGCGGTTATATTGGTGAAGACGGTGAGACAAGGCTACTTCTTGACGATGTTAAGGTTCCCGCAAACAATATTTACTCGACTAAGAAAATAGACCTATTATCCACCGAACAGATGCTATTAAGTGAAATCTTAAAAGAACTTAGAAAGCAGAACGCAACTGACGAGACCTCAGAAGACGTAACTGACGAAACTACCGGAGATGAGCCCGGAGAAGCCGATGAACCTGGTGAAACCGACGGGTTGTGATGGGAGGTTATGCTATGAATATTAACAATCGTCCCATTCAAAGTATTCATCAGGTCGTTAGAACCGCCAAGCCTGCAGTAAAAGTTCCTGCTCTTAATAAAGGGGAAGATTTCTCCTCAATTTTAAGCCAGAAGCTAAATGAAAGCAGAGAGGTGAAAATATCAAAGCATGCAGCAATGCGTCTTGAAGCCCGAAATATTAATCTTGACGCTAACCGGGTAGAAAGACTAAAAAATGCGGTAGATAAGGCATCGACGAAAGGCGTCAGGGATACACTGGTTGTTATGGACGATGTAGCATTTGTGGTTAATGTTAACGCCAGAACAGTAATTACAGCAGTAAACCAAAGTGAACTTAAGGATAACGTTTTTACTCATATTGACGGAGCGGTATTCACCTGATGGTTTACAGACGAACAACTTAATACAAAACTATTATAATAAGTCTAAATAAAACAGCCGGACCCACCGGGAGGCTGTACGTTCCCGAATGACAGACGGAACGAAGACTTTCAGGAGGTTGATTTTTATGATGATGTCTATGTTTTCAAGTGTTTCAGGCTTGAAAGCTCATCAGACCCGTATGGACGTTATTGGTAACAATATAGCAAACGTAAATACGGTTGGCTTTAAAGGAAGCCGGGCCACTTTTCAGGAGATTTTCTCACAGACACTATCATCTGCCGGTTCCCCGGACGCCTTATCGGGACGCGGCGGTACAAACCCAATGCAAATTGGTTTGGGTATGAATGTAGACGCTATTGATGTATCAATGGAAAGGGGAAGTGTTCAGAGAACAGAGAGCCCCACAGACCTTTCGATAGAAGGCGAAGGATTTTTCATTGTCAGAAGTGGGACGGAGGGCGAATACAGATTTACTAGAGCAGGTAATTTTACAATCGACAAGCAGGGAAACCTAGTAACCGCATCAGGGCAAAATGTTTATGGCTGGATGGCTTATAAATATGGAGAACAGGGTTATGAATTTGACACCCAAGAGCCCATATTGCCTATCAACCTTTATGAAGATGCCTATAATATGAACAAACGAATCATTGCCGCCAAGGTGACCACTGAGGCAGTACTTTCAGGTAATCTGGACTCAACCGAAGAACCGGTAAGCGGCTTTGGCGCTGACGCTACCCAATTAGGTGATTTAGCTACTGACGGGGTAGATGCAAATGGTGATCCTGGTTCAGACGGAATTCCCGATGATGGAACTACCAATATTCCCCCGCATTTTACTGTTCCTATAAATGTATATGATGTTTTAGGAAACGAGTATAAAATAACCTTAAAATTCTGGAAAAACTATACATACAGTGACAGCGGAGTTTCCCCTGAAACTTCATGGTACTATGTGCTGGACGGAGGTAGTAATTCTACCGCATCGGGAGCAGCAAGCGGATATATCAAATTCGATTCAAAAGGGAAAATTATGAACGATACAAACTTCGAGGTTATAAAAACAGTGACTCTTACTCCCGGATCCGCATCAGGCGCTGAATCCTTTGATTTTGATTTGAACCTTGCACAGCTTTCCATGTATGCCGACGATTCATCTGTTAAAACAACCCGGGTTGATGGTTACCCGCCGGGAACATTGGTAACATTCAGTATAGGCGGCGACGGAATCATTACTGGTGTTTATGACAACGGTCGTCAGCAGCCCCTCGGTCAAATTGCACTTGCAACCTTTGAAAACCCTGCAGGACTTCAAAAGGCTGGCGCTAATCAGTTTTCACAGACTACAAACTCCGGTGATTTCAAGGTTGGTAAGCAGCCCGGTAATGATGGGGCAGGTGTTTTGATTCCGGGTACTCTTGAAATGTCCAATGTGGACCTGGCAAAACAGTTTACCGAAATGATTATTACACAGAGAGGCTTCCAGGCAAACAGCCGTGTTATGACAACGTCAGACGAAATACTTCAGGAGCTTTCAAATATTAAACGTTAATTAGTCTAAGATATTAAAAAAAGTAAGAAGAAAGAAGTAAGAGGCCTCAATTCCAACCTCTTACTTCCCATCTCTTACAATATATCAGAAGGAGTAAATGACTATGATTACTGTAACTCGTATAAACAATACCCAGTTTGTGATAAACTCCGATTGGATTGAAACGGTCGAATCTACTCCCGATACAGTCATTACCTTAACTAACGGAAAAAAATATATTGTGACAGAAAAGGTTGATGAAGTTATAGATAAGGTAATAGAATATAAGCAAAAATCTTTTTATCTCAACAGAACGATTAATACTTCATCAATAAATGACGATAAATGACATAGAATCTATAATTAAAAGGAGTGTTATGTTTTGCAGGGTAAGACATTGTATACTATATTACTCTCCATTATAGCCGTTCTAACATTGGCTCTGGCGGTTCTAATTATCTTTATCTTTACCGCCTATAACGGGAATAAAGTAAATCCCTCTTCAAAGGAAACTCAAAAACCGTTAGTTGAGCGAGCAGTACCCAAGGAAGAACGAGCCGAACTTCAGCTTTATGCTGATGAAGGAAATGAAGCGATATTCAATATAAGAAGTACTGAAGATCATCCGAACAGCTTTCTGATGGCTTCAATTTCCATAATTTATGATGGAGGTAAAAAGAATAAGAAACTTGAAGAGCGAAAAACACTTCTGGAAAAGAACTTAAGTATGCTAAAGCAGGCTTCTATAAAATATTTTTTGAATAAAAGCTTTGAAGATCTCAGCAAAGATGATGCAATGGATGATGCTCAAACTGCATTAAAAGCTGCTTTTAATGAAATAGTGAGTACAGATTCAGAGGAAATGATAGTAATAGATGTTGTATTTAATAAATGGATTAAACAGTAACAGGGGGGGGACTTGTGGGCGATATACTTTCTCAAAATGAAATAGATAGGCTGTTACAGCAGCTTAATAACGGCGAACTTGATGTTAAGGAAATTAACATGGAAACCGCCGAGAAGAAGGTACGCAACCATGATTTTCGCCGTCCAAGCAAATTCGCAAAGGATCATCTTCGCACCTTGCAGATTATCAACGAGAACTATGCGAGACTATTGACAAACTTTCTTTCGGGTTATTTGAGAACCCTGGTACAGGTAGATGTCCAGACGGTTCAAGCTATGCAATACTCGGAATTTACCAATTCAATAGCGAATCCTGCGGTGTTGGGTATTGTCAATTTTAGCCCCCTGCCCGGCTCAATTATATTAGAGATTAATCCCTCCATTGCTTATTCCTTGATAGATAGGATATTAGGCGGTAGAGGTTTTACCATGGATAAAATGAGAGGATTTACTGAAATTGAGCTTGCAATTTTGATGAGACTTATCTCCCAAATGTTGGGGCTAATGCGAGAGCCTTGGGAGAACGTAACAACCATCAGACCCACCTTGGATAGAATCGAAACAAATGCTCAATTTGCTCAGCTAATGTCACCGAACGAAATGGTTGTCTTGGTGACGTTTACTGCAAGAATCGGTGATGTAGAAGGTTTATTGAATCTTTGCATACCTCATATGGCAGTAGAGCCTGTAATGAGTAAACTCTCAACAAGGTTGTGGTTCTCGCTTATAGAACATGGGTCAACAGATGAAAGCAGAAAAGCAATTGAACATAAGATTGAAGAAAGTAAGATTCCCATTTCTGCGATTTTAGGCAGGACAACCATCTCTGTGCATGATTTTTTAATGTTGCAGCAAGGAGATGTATTATCGCTTAATACAGACGTAGATGGCAAGATAGAGGTTATTGTAGGAGATATGTTAAAATTTTACGGTAAACCAGGAGCTCGAAATAAGAAATTGGCAATTAAGGTTACTGATGTGATTCGAGAGGAGGAGTATTGACATGGGTGATATGTTGTCTCAAGCTGAAATAGATGCTCTTTTAAATGGTACTAGTCTTGACGAAGAGCCACAGCCAGCAGATGTAAATGAAGAGCCTCAAATAACAGAGGAGATTGCTGTGCCAGAGACACCAAAGGTATCCTTGCTTACTTCCGAAGATAAAGATGCACTTGGGGAGATAGGTAATATTTGCATGGGGACATCCGCTACAACGCTTTATGCACTATTAGGGCAAAAGGTTAGTATAACCACGCCCCGGGTTGAGGAAACAACTTGGGAGGAGATATCAAAAAAGTTTAATAAGCCGTATATAGCGGTTAAGGTTCAGTATACAGAGGGATTAAAGGGCTATAACCTCTTAATCATTAAGGAAGAAGATGCTAAGATAATTACTGACCTTATGATGGGTGGAGATGGCTTCGGCAACATTCAGGCCGAATTTAGCGAGCTTCATATGAGTGCGATAAGTGAAGCTATGAATCAGATGGTCGGTTCTTCTTCTACCTCATTATCTTCGATGTTCGAAAAACGTGTGGATATTTCACCCCCCGAACCATCTCTGGTAAATGCTGCCGAAGATGATGCGAAAGTACGTATTGATAAAGATTCCAATATAGTAATAATCCTTTTCTCTCTCAAAATAGGGGACTTAATTGATAGTGAAATCATGCAGATTCTTCCCATTTCTTTTGCAAAGGAAATGGCACAGAACCTATTGTACCGCGATGAACAAACTACACCTTTGGCAACACCACCGCCGGTACAAACGCCACCGGTACAAGTGGCACCGCCTCATGTAGAACAGCCTCAGTATCAGGAACCGCCTCAGCAAATGCCTCCTATGCCTCCGCAGAATCAATACGGACAGTATGGTTATCCGCCTATGCCACCATACCAGATGCCGCAGCCGGAGCCAGGATTCCAGCAACCTGTTAATGTTCAGCCTATGCAGTTCCAATCATTTGATTATGGTTTAGATAGTGCTGAGCGCAAAAATATTGGGCTTCTTATGGATGTGCCTTTGCAGATTGCCGTTGAACTGGGCCGCACCACAAAAAAAATCAGAGAGATTCTGGAATTTGGGCAAGGTTCTATTATTGAATTGGATAAGCTTGCAGGTGAGCCGGTAGATATAATGGTCAACGGTAAAACAATTGCAAAAGGCGAGGTAGTTGTCATTGATGAGAGTTTTGGTGTAAGGATAACAGACATAATTCATCCTTCAAAAAGACTTTAATGACGAAAAGGCTTTTATTTTGTCGGAATATCAAGTATAATTGGTAATAACTAATTTAAAGTGGTATAGTTTTAGTATGTTGAATTTTTACGGGGAGAGGATATGACCTATGGCAAGTATACTGATCGTTGATGATGCCGCTTTTATGCGTATGATGATCAAAGACATCCTTTCAAAAAATGGCTATACTGTTGTTGGCGAAGCCGAGAATGGTATTAAAGCTATTGAAAAATACAAGGAAGTAAATCCAGATCTGGTTATTATGGACATTACTATGCCTGAGATGGACGGTATTCAAGCAGTCAAACAGATTAAATCTATTAACAGCGCTGCTAAGATTATTATGTGCTCGGCAATGGGTCAACAAGCGATGGTTATCGAGTCCATACAGGCCGGAGCGAGGGACTTTATAGTAAAGCCTTTTCAAGCTGAACGTGTTATAGAGGCCGTCAAAAAGGTTGTAGGTTAGTTTGGTCCTTAAGAAGGGGGAACTTCCATGTTTTTTGAAGTGCTTGGTTTATTGCTTGCGTTCGGAGTAATTTTACTACTAAGTTATTACACAACCAGATTAATTGGTAAGAGAATGTCCGGAAGCGCAAAAAATAAAAGCATGAAAATTGTGGAAACTCTTTCATTGGGTGTTGATCGATACCTTTATCTTATTCTTGTCGGAAATAAGCATTTTCTCTTTTATTCAAGCAAAAAAGGTCTGGAACTTGTTTCGGAGATTGATGTCGAAATGCAAGCAGAGAATTCTGGTGAAGAAGACGAGAAGGCTGCTAATATTTCCAATTTTAAGCGCATCTTTGATACATATTCTGGTTTGAGTAATAAAAGGGTCAAAAACTCAAACGAAGGAAACGAAACAAAAGAGCCCGAAGAAACAGGAATCCTAAGGAGTATTAAGAGACTAAAGCAAATTAATACAAATGACCGCTAAAAGGAAATAAATTATGCAAAAGAAGAAAGTAGTAATATGTCTTATAGTGACGCTGCTTTGTTTTGGATTGCTAAGCATCGTTGCATTCGCAGCACCGGGAATTTCCATTTCAGATAATGGTATTACTATTAATTCTACCGAGAATCCGGAAGAAATCAGTGCAAGTATAAAACTACTATTAATCCTAACGGTATTATCGGTATTACCTTCAATTCTCATAATGATGACTTCGTTTACCCGGATTATTATTGTTCTTTCTTTTCTAAGAAATTCTATGGGCACGCAACAGACACCACCTAATCAGGTAGTTGTAGGGCTTGCCCTTTTTTTGACGTTTTTTATTATGTCCCCTGTGATGGCACAAATCAACCAAACAGCTCTTGTGCCCTTTACCGAAAACAAAATTTCTCTGGAAGATGCTATTGATACCTCCGAGGATATTATAAAAAGCAATATGCTTAAATATACAAGAGACAAAGACTTAGCTTTGTTTGCAAGCATAGCGAAGGTGGAACCCCCTGAGAAATTGACCGATCTGCCACTTACCGTAGTAACCCCGGCTTTTATGATAAGCGAACTTAACACCGCATTCCGTATGGGATTTATGCTTTATATACCTTTTCTGGTAATTGATATGGTAGTAGCCAGTACCCTGATGGCTATGGGGATGATGATGCTTCCACCTGTAATGATATCTATGCCATTTAAGATTTTATTGTTTCTTCTGGTAGACGGCTGGAATCTATTAACTGAGACTATTATTAAATCGTTTGTAAGATAGAGGCTTTAAGTGAGGGATAATTTTGGAACAATACCTGCTGGACGTAGCCAGAGATGCTATGTTAACTGTAATAAAGATTAGCACACCGGTACTGCTTATAGGTCTGACTGTAGGTCTGATTGTAAGTATATTCCAGGCAACGACACAGATTCAGGAGCAGTCCCTCCATTTTGTTCCCAAAATATTAGCCATGCTATTAGCGTTATTACTTCTCGGTTCATGGATGATCACGACTATGAGGGAATTTACTTTAAGAATGTATGAAAGTATGCTTCGCTTTATCGGATTGTGAAGGAATTTAGAATAAGGGGGTAGCCATGGCCACCATTCCCTTTGATATGTTTCAGGATATATGGACTATCTTCTTGCTTGTATTGGTTCGCATTACAGGCATGTTTTTCTTATCCCCAATTTTTGGGCGCCGGAATATCCCCAATAATTATAAAGTAGGTTTCTGCTTTGTTTTTTCCATTATTGCAGCTAATTCCGTACCAGTACCTGAGTTTACAAATTATGTTTCGTTGACGGCATATGTTGTTCTTATTGCTAAAGAGCTTCTTGTAGGGCTTATGCTGGGATTTATCTCATATATGCTTTTTTCAAGTATTTACATTGCAGGTCAATTGATAGACATGCGTATAGGCTTTGGAATGGTCTCGGTGTTCGATCCCCTTACAAATGTCCAAATTCCTATTACAGCCGACTTTTACGTTATTGTAGCAATTGTTATGATGCTTGTTACCGATTCTCATCATCTCTTAATTCAGGCAATAGTAGATAGTTACAACATTCTTCCCATAGGCGGTGCAATATTTGAAGGGAATGTTGTAACTCAAATAATTAAGCTATTCACTACTGCTTTTTCACTGGGTTTTAAAATAGCAGCTCCTGTAACGGTAACAATTTTAGTAACGGATATTTCGCTGGGGATTGTTTCAAAAAGCATGCCTCAGCTTAACGTATTTATGTTAGGTATGCCCATTAAAATTATACTCGGGCTCACAATAATCTTCATTACAATAGGTGCCTTCAAGGGAATTGTCAATGTTATAATTCAGGGTACTTATGAAGAAATATATAAATTTCTGAGACAGGCGAAAGGCTCATGATTAATATTAACCTTCAGCTTTTTGCTGATACTTCCGACAAAACTGAAAAGGCGACACCTAAAAAGCGCATGGACCTAAGGAAAAAAGGTCAGGTTCTACAAAGCAAAGAGTTGCCGACAACCCTGATTTTATTGATGCTGTTTATTTCTATCAGAATATTTGGAAATAGCATCTATAAAGGCACCAGTGCAATTCTAAATATGTTTTTGACACAAACATCCGAATATAATCTTCAAGATGCCACTGAAATAATGAGATTATTAACCTTTGTAGCGTTAGAAATTGTAAAAATGGTAGCTCCGTTTTTTATAGTAGCAATTTTAGTTGGTGTTTTGTCAACTTATGTCCAAATAGGGTTTTTGTTTACCTTTGAACCCATCAAGCCAAAATTTTCAAAGCTTAACCCCATAAATGGGCTTAAAAGGCTTTTTTCATCCAGATCCTTCTTTGAGCTCCTTAAATCTGTTGCGAAGGTTGTTCTAATTGGCTGGGTAGCATGGAGCTCAATACAGAATGAATTTATTAACATGATGAAGCTCATGGATCTTTCTGTTACCTCTCTGGCTGCTTATTTGGTAGATACGGCTCTTAGCATAGCTATAAAAATATGCTTCGCTCTATTAATTATTTCTGCAGTAGATTATTACTTTCAATGGCGCAAACATGAAAAGGATATCAGAATGAGCAAACAGGAAGTAAAAGAAGAGTATAAGCAAATGGAAGGTAATCCGGAGATTAAGTCCAAGATTAAACAGAAGCAAAGGGAAATTTCCATGAGACGTATGCTAAAAGACGTACCCCAGGCCGATGTTGTTATTACCAACCCAACCCATTATGCAGTAGCTATCAAGTATGAGCCTCAAAAAATGGGGGCACCATATGTTTTGGCAAAGGGTGTGGACTTTATGGCCAAACGTATTAAAGAAGTGGCAAAAGAGCACAAAATATATACTATGGAGAATGTAGCCCTCGCACAGGCTCTATACAAATCAGTTGATGTAGGTGAAGCTGTTCCTTCGGAGCTTTACAAAGCTGTAGCGGAAGTGCTCGCATTTGTTTACAACCTAGAAGGCAAAAATCCGACATGATTACTATTAACATCGCTATCGGTTCCTATTTATGTTAACTTACTATTACGTTTAACATTATGAAGCGGATGCAAGGTTTATCAATGTACCTACACAAACACTGATAAATTGTGCTAGAATAATTAACAGAAAAATGTTTTCAATTAAAGGAGGATTTACTTGTCTAAGATTCCTGACGAAACAATAAAGATTGTAAACACCTTGGAAAGCAGAATAGGTTACACATACAGAAATAAGCAATATGCTGTTAACGCGCTGGTCCACAGCTCTTTTTCTAATGAACACCATAACTATGCGGCTAAAAACAATGAGCGACTCGAATTTTTAGGAGACGCTATTTTAGATTTTGTTATGAGCCTTGTGTTATATAATAACGCAAAAAACTTTAGCGAGGGCGAGATGAGTAAAATGCGCGCCCTCATAGTATGTGAGGCATCATTAGATGCATGTGCCAGGAAAATAGGATTAGGTGAGCTTATAATGCTTGGCAAGGGCGAGGAAGCCAATGGAGGACGAACAAGAGCTTCCATTTTATCCGATGCCATGGAAGCTATTATTGGAAGCATATATTTAGATGGTGGCATGGATGAGGCAGAGGGCTTTATAATGCATCTTCTGGGAGATGTATACCATAAAGCTATTGACGGTATGTTGTTTATGGATTATAAAACCGCACTTCAGGAGGAACTCCAGAAAACCGGTGATGTGCAAATCCAGTATAAGCTGATTGAGGCTGTGGGGCCGGATCATGCTAAAACATTTAAAATATCTGTGAATGTAAATGGGAATACCATAGGAACTGGTGTGGGAAAATCGAAAAAGGATGCGGAGCAAATGGCTGCTAAGGCAGCGCTGGAAGATATGAAGCAAGGTTTGGCAGAGAGGACTATTAATGAATAAAACTCGCCATATTAATATACCGATTTTTATACCACATATGGGTTGCCCCCATGCTTGTGTTTTCTGTAATCAGAAAAAAATCAGCGGAGCCCATTCCCGCCAAACTCCGATGCGGGTTAAAGAAATTTTAGAAGAAAGTTTTTCAACAATATCGGAAAAGGATGATGTTGAAATAGCTTTTTTTGGAGGGAGCTTTACCGGTATTCCTAAAGAGGAGATGGTAACATATCTTAAACTGGCCCAGCCGTACATTAAGGCCGGAAAAGCAAACGGCATCAGACTTTCCACCAGACCAGATACAATATCGCCCCATATACTGAATATCCTTAATAATTATGGAGTTACAGTTATTGAGTTAGGAGTTCAAAGTCTGGATCCGGAAGTATTGCTTATGAGCAAAAGAGGCCATAATATTGAGGATGTAACAATAGCTTGCTCGCTTATACGAAATAGCGGTATAAGCCTTGGAATTCAAACAATGTTGGGGCTTCCTGAAGATAACTACGAAAAAGCCCTGAGAACGGCTAAGGCTGTTATAGAACTAAAACCTGATATGGTTAGAATATATCCGACACTGGTTATTAAAGATACTCTGCTTGAAGAATACTACTTGGAAGGAAAGTATAGCCCCCTTAGTCTTGAACAAGCTGTTGAATGGTGTGCCGATATCCTACTATTATACAGGGAAGCGGGTATTACCGTTTTAAGAATTGGGCTTCAGGATTCTGATACATTGGAAAGTTCGATCGTTGCAGGCCCGTATCATCCTGCTTTTGGTGAACTTGTTGAGTCGAGAATACTATTTAGAAAAATGGTACAAAGCCTAGATTCTTTACAATTTCATAATTCTAAAAAGATTATTATTAGAACATGCCCACAACTTGTTTCAAAGCTAGTGGGGCAGAAAAGAGCTAATATTGAGGCCATCAAGGAAAAATATTCGTTAAATGAGGTAGTTGTCAGAGCAGATCTTGAGGATGGTGAATTTATTATAGATATGGCTTAATAGCCATAAAAATGCATGGAGGGGTCGGCAGTGAGAACCGTACACATATCAAAAATAACAGAAGCCGTAGAGTGCTTGTGTATCGAAGCCAATATCAATTTGAACAAGGATATAAGAGAAGCTCTTGAAAATGGGGCCAAGACGGAAGAATCTGATACAGGGCAATCCATCCTTCAAAGCTTGATTAAAAATGCTGATATAGCCTCTGAAGAGAGATTGGCAATTTGTCAGGACACCGGAATGGTAGTTGTTTTTGTTGAATTAGGCCAAGAGGTGCAAATTATAGGTGGAAGTCTTGAAGAAGCTATAAATCAAGGTGTCAGACAAGGGTACAAAAAAGGGTACCTAAGAAAATCTGTAGTGAAAGATCCACTTAGAAGAAGTAATACAAATGATAATACTCCTGCAGTTATTCATTATAATATCATTGAGGGTGAAAGTCTTACTTTGCATGTAGCTCCAAAAGGCTTTGGCAGCGAGAATATGAGTGTGTTGAAAATGCTTAAACCTTCTGACGGAGTGGAAGGCGTAAAAAAAGTTGTTATAGATGCAGTTAATCAAGCAGGGGCAAATCCCTGCCCTCCTATTATAGTGGGGGTGGGAATCGGAGGGAGCATGGAGAAGGCAGCCTTATTGGCAAAGAAAGCTTTAATGCGTCCTATAGATGAAAGTAATCCCGACCCTTATTACAAAGCGTTGGAAGAAGAACTTCTGGAGGCAATAAATAAGTTAGGAATCGGCCCGGCAGGCCTAGGTGGCAGGAATACAGCGTTGGGGGTCAATATTGACATATATCCAACACACATTGCCGGTTTGCCGGTAGCGGTAAATATAGGATGCCATGTGACAAGACATAAATCAATAACACTTTAGAGGTGATTGTCTTACATCAAATTTATTAGATAATAATGTAACTATTACATACGATAGCCGCAAAAAAAGAGGAGAATATAATGGCTGATAAATACGGTACACTGTATTTGGTAGGAACACCAATAGGGAATTTAGAGGATATTACTTATAGGGCAGTAAGAACACTGTCCGAGGTGGACTTGATTGCAGCAGAGGACACCCGGCGCTCGCTACAACTTTTAAATCACCTTAAAATTAAGAAGCCGTTAATAAGCTATCACGATAATAACCGCATCTCTAGGGCAAAAGAACTGGTTGAAAAACTAAAGGAAGGTCAGAGCATCGCATTGATAAGTGATGCCGGAATGCCTGGTATATCGGATCCAGGGGAAGAACTCGTAGCGTTGGCAATTTCAGAAGGGATTTTTGTAACTTCAGCTCCGGGTTGTACGGCTGTTGTTACTGCATTAGTCTTATCAGGGATTTCCACGGGGAGATTTGCATTCGAAGGTTTTTTGCCGCAAAAACAGAAAGACAGAGTAAAATTCTTGGAATCCATAAAGTATGAGGAGAGAACAATTGTATTTTATGAAGGACCCCACAGAGTTAAAAAAACATTGAGGGATATTCTAGATATTTTTGGCGATAGGCAATGTAGTGTATTAAGAGAACTTACAAAGCTCCACGAAGAAGCGATAAGAGGTGCTCTTAGTGAGGTTCTAGAGCATTTTGCCGCCAACGAACCAAGGGGTGAATTTGTAATAGTTGTTGAGGGTTCACAAAAAAAGGTTTCGGATAACCCAAAACCTGATTTTACAAACTATACTCTTGAGGAACATGTAAAATATTACATGGAGCAAGGCTATGAGAGAATGGATGCCATGAAACTTACCGCAAAGGATAAAGGTTTATCCAAACGCGATGTGTATGGACTTCTAAACAGCTAGTAAATTTCTATAAGGCACATGTATTGGGTATTGCCATAATCTTAGTTCCTGTATCACTCAAAAGATGTTCCAACCGGTGTTTGAAAGTATTTTGTGTACCATCCGGACTTTCACCAAGAACAATTAGGTCAATACCATAGTGCTCAGCGAATTGGGCGATAGTTTCAGGTATTTTGTCCGAGTTCAGTATTGTAAGGTCTGCGCCAAAGGATTTAGTCATTGAAAAAAGGTATTCCATTGCCTCGCCATCTCTGGAGTTATCTACGAAATTCCAGTTTTCCTTAGTAACATGAATGACATAAAGTTCCCCATCCTTTTTTTTTAGGTCAGCGGCTACCTTGATAAGCCTTTCGCATGCCTTTTGACGGGTGACACAGACTAATATGGAGTTATATGCAACCAAATTTATCATCTCCGGATAAATATATATTTAAAGTTGTTTTGTTATATTATCAATTAATATTATATCAGATAACCATTGAAAAGTCTTAAAATAAAAATCTTATATTTTGACATTTCTGTTACAAAACAGTATCATCAATAACAGATGATAAATAAATTGAACGAGGTAATTGATTATGACCTTCAAACATATTGTTTGGGATTGGAACGGTACAATTTTAAATGATGCAGAAGCATGTGCCATGGCTGTTAATGACATTCTAGTTAAAAGGAATCTAAGCCCGGTTTCCTTGGATATGTACAAAAATAAAATTGTATTTCCTGTTATTGACTTATACCATGAAGCAGGTTTTGACTTCGAAAAAGAGAGCTTTCAAGATGTTTGCGATGAATATCTGGCTAATTATTTAGATAACTCCCATCTTATTGGTCTTCATGGAGATGTAGTATCAATATTAAATAAGTTTAAGAGTAAGGGATTGGAGCAACACATAGTGTCAGCTTCTGATAGTGGTGTTTTGGCAAACCAAATAGAAGAATACGGTATTAGATCACTTTTTGTTAATATTTTTGGACAGGATAACAACCGTGCCGACAGCAAGGCACATCTTGCAAAAAGGCTTGTAGGTGTGGTGAATTGTTCGCCTAATCAGATGCTTTTTATAGGCGACACTATTCATGATTTTGAGGTAGCTATGGAAGCAGGGATGAACTGCTGCTTAGTTTCAAACGGCCACTGTAGCGAGGAAAGGTTAAAATCCACCGGCGTTCCGGTTTATAGAAATCTGACTGAATTATTCGAGAATTATGAGCGCGATTTATTACTAAAATAAATACTCCGCATTTTTCTTTTTTTTACCGAACATATTTTCTTTTAATTATATTTATGCTAGAATAATAACAGAACATATGTTTGGAGGCGCTTATGCAACTACTCGAAAAGCTTCAGATTCTTGCTGATTCAGCAAAATATGATGTTTCATGTTCATCAAGCGGTAGTAATCGTAGCAATAAAAAAGGTCAACTAGGGAATGCTTCAATGGCGGGAATCTGTCACAGCTGGGCAGATGACGGGCGCTGCATTTCATTATTGAAGGTTCTTTTTACTAACTACTGTATTTACGATTGTAAATACTGTGTAAATCGCGTAACAAACGACATAAAACGAGCCAGCTTTACACCTGATGAGCTTTGTGAACTAACTATTGAGTTTTATAGGCGAAACTATATTGAGGGCCTTTTTATTAGCTCTGCCGTTATTAAGAGTCCTGATTATACAATGGAATTAATTATTTCTGCTCTAAAAAAACTTCGTTATGAGCATAAATTCAATGGTTATATTCATGTAAAGTCTATTCCCGGAGCTGACCTGAGCCTTATTTATCAAGCCGGCCTTTTGGCAGATAGAATGAGTATCAATATCGAACTTCCCTCAATACAGAGTTTAAAGCTTCTGGCACCGCAAAAAGATCACCAGACAATTATAAAGCCCATGTCATATGTAAGTGAGCAGATTCAAGGTGCAAACGAGCTTACAATATACCGAAAAAAGCAAATGTTTGTACCTGCCGGGCAGACAACCCAGCTTATTGTTGGCGCAACCCGGGATAACGACTTAACTATTCTGAATTTGACCCAGGAATTATATAATCGTTATAAGCTTAAAAGAGTATATTATTCGGCATATGTGCCTGTAAACACGGATACCAATTTGCCCGCAATTAATACAAGCCCTCCGTTGTTGAGAGAGCACAGGATTTATCAGGCAGATTGGCTGTTAAGGTTTTACGGATTTAATGCCGGCGAACTGCTTGACGAAAACCATACAAGTTTTGATACCCGTGTTGACCCAAAATGTGATTGGGCACTTAGAAATCTTGATAAATTTCCAGTTGAAATAAATCGTGCTCCTATCGAAACACTGTTGCGAGTGCCGGGAATAGGATTTAAAATGGCCCAACGCATAGTAAGGGCAAGAAGAGTTGCGCCCCTGTCCTTTGAAGATTTGAGAAGAATGCGTGTTGTCCTTAAGCGAGCACAATATTTTATAACCTGTAAAGGGGTATATTATGGCGATGCGGATATTGATTCGGGCAATCTGTACTCCATATTGTCAGAAAAAACTGATACAAAAAATATTTACGGACAGATTTCGATGTTCGCACAGCCTGTCGACTAAAGGTGGTACTCTATGATTTATGTTACTGATGGTTCCTTTGAGGGAATTCTGAGTGCAATTTTTGAAGCTTATGAGAATAAAGAAATTCCCGAAAGTATTGTTTCTCGGGATTTTTATCAAATATCTCTTGATACTGATGTCAAAGAGATTCATACAAATGAGGAGAAATCAGGCAGGGTTTATAATGCCATTATTGAAAAAATGTCTCATGAAGCCTTGGAAACCATATATAAAGCATGGCTTAGCGAACACTATGAAGTAGGAACAGCTTTGTACAAATACGTTAAAATCGGTCTTAAGATTGGAAAGAAGGTATTATCATATTTACAAAACCCTGATGTCCTTTTGGTTAATGATCTTGCCCATAAAGTTGCATTTGAGTCACACAGATTTCTTGGTATACTAAGGTTTAAAAAACTAAAAAACGGCTTATACTATTCGAGAATTGAGCCGGATAACAATATTACCATGCTTATTGCGGAACATTTTGCGCAAAGAATGTCTGACCAATCATGGATTATTCATGACGCGAAACGGAATGTATATGCCTTGTATGATACTAATGAGATAGTTTTTACTAATGAAGAGATTCCCATTACTTCAGATGGTATTGTAGACACAATGTTTGAGCAACTATGGAAAAACTATTTTAAGACTATTGCCATAGAGAGCAGAAAAAACCCTAGACTTCAGAGGCAATATATGCCAAGGCGGTATTGGAAAAACTTAACTGAAGTGAAATAGATGCAAATAATCAATTATTCCGGGCATAATAGCATTGTACATGGTAAAAAACGCAGAAATTGATAATTAGTTCATATTGAGCGACTTTTAAATGTGTGCTATAATTAAGCCATGAAATGATTCCTGAAATGTGCGTGATACCTTAATTTTGAACCTGCTATATCTGACACGGGAGTCCGATTCTTTGTATACGTAGTATAGGCCACAAGATAATTCCGACAAATGGCTAAAGCTGTTTGCAACGGCGGTGGACATATGAAATGTACAATAGGGCACCCACCTGGCGAGTGCCAGGTGTCAAGAAAGGTTAACGGCATTTTGGGTTGGGCTGTTCTCACGAACAGCCCTTTATATTTAATTAAATTTTGCTGATTTTTGTTCGGAAATCATCGCTTTTATCTCTCTAATAACGATATCAGGCTTACCAAGATGTATATGCTCTCCTGCACCCTCAACCTCCATAGAAGTTGAAAAAGGGGAAAGACTCAATAAATCCCTAGATAGTTCCTGGTATTTTCGCCCAAGCTGACGAGCTGAATACTCATTAATTCCGCTCCTTACCCAATCCCTTATAAGGGGTTCAGCAGCCGGGTAAAGAATTTTAAGAGGAATCTGAGGGAATTCATCTGATGAATCTATCGCATCAAGAACTTTTTCAAGCTGTGAAATTTCAGTCTGCATAGTGTCATAATTCTCTGTTTTGGAGTAGTGCTCAATTATATGTCTTTTGTAACGCCTGTCCAACTTATAGCCCTTGAATGGCGGTAGTATTCTGTATATACCTTTCGATGCTATTTTTTGCATTTTTTTAGCAGACTCTAGCATACTCGGACATTCGTCAATACTCTCAACGGCTTTAGCCCAATCTTTATAACCTAATGGAATAGGATTAATAAATAGCGCCCCTAATACCTTCGATGGATGTGTTGCGCAATAATATCTTGCATAAATTACTCCTGTTCCGTGGGCAACAATATAAATTGGTTTCTTAACCTTTTCAAACTTTAGAATAGTATCCAGCTCATCAGAAAAATTAAACGGAGATATCTCATCGTTATCTGAGGTGCTCCATCCATAACCGATTCTATCCATGGTGATAATCCGGCCTTTAAGATCAATCTCATTCTGAACAGGCCACCATTCAGCCTGTGAACTGCCTATGGAGTTAATAATTACAACAACTGCATTACCTTTACCTTTAACACGGTAATATATCTTTTTGTCGTTAAAATCCGCAAACTTTCCTTCGTCGGAAGGTTCCTTGAACCATTTTACGCTTCTTATATTGCCTATGAGTATATAAATATACGTTGATAATAGTATAATTATTATTAATGCAATAAAATAGAATAAGCCTCTCATATACTGTCCCCTCTTTAAATAATAGTCATGAGACATAAATCCTATTTATATGCTAACATACTGTCGAAGATGCTTCAAGAACTATGTCAGGGCCTGAGAATTTCACGTATGGTATTTTCGAGGAATTCTATACGTTCTTCAAGCTCATGAATACGCTCGTTAAGAGCTTTTTTATCATCGGTATCATCCGCGCTTTTCTGTTCTCCGAGGGTTTTCAAATCAAAAGGAAAACGAAGTCCGTTTCCAAAAAGCATAGGGGTTAGATCACACTTAAAAGCCTTGTCCTTTTTATAATTAGATTGATATTTACACTTAAGAGGAATGTCACGTCCTACTAAATCAATTTTCGACTCATCGGCTATACTTTTCATATCACGACTGATTCTGGAAAGTATAAAGGAAGATTTCAATGATCGGGCAACATATGGAATATCATTCACCAGTATAAGGCAATCGCTGCCATGGCCGGAAGAGTTATTATATACCTCAAGTCCCTTAGAGAATTTATTTAGGATAGGATCAAATTTATATATTACGCTGACATCCTGCCCTTCATCCGGAGAAGCCAAAATATAAATTGGTCCATCGTTGGAAATAACCGCTTGTAATCTTAGTGATGCACTGTATGGGAATGGAGTGGTAACAGGCTTTGAAGCTTTTCCGCCATATATTTTTCTATGTACCATTAGGCTTATACCTTGTACATCTGTAAGAAAAAAAAGATGAATATTTACGTCATCTGTACATACCGCATAGCTCTGTCCCTCACGGATTATAATGCCCTGGACCTCGGGCAGCATATTTTCTTGACCGCCTATTCTCTGATATGTCAATAGCTGTTTACGATTGTGAGATACTATGTAGAATGCGTGGATGAAACCGTCGGCTTCCAAAAGACGAACATTATACGGAGAGGAGCCGACTATTCGGCTTTCCAATAAAACCTTAGGTTCTTTTTTTTCTTCACAGGAATTCATATAAAGAAGTCTGCCTGAATAATCCACAAAACAGGTGCTAATGACATCTGATGATTCAAGCAGGGCAGAAAAATCAGAAGTTGAGCTATCTGATAATAAAAAAGGAGGCCCCCATTTACTGTCCTTGTCAAGCAGACTCATAAAAAGCCCGTTTTTATACCATATACAGGTAGTAATACCCATACTATTTTTTAAAAGATGTCTTATGTTTTCATTAGAGGGCACAGCACACAACTCCTATACAGGCAAAGTTCTTATTTTATTCATATTTATGACCGGGACTTATTATTACTCTCAGTAACCAATTCATCTAAAAGGCATATTATGACAATGTGAAGGCAATTATTCTGAAATGGAGGACCGATAAAATGGGCTGTAAAGAACAAGTGGTTCCAGGACTTATATGCGGCGAAGACATATGCAAGCTACGGGAAGCCGTATGTGTTCATGTAGAAAAAGTATATGACAATTGCCGTGAAAAAGATTGTATAGAGGATGCAGTTGTTGATTTTGTTGACAATGTGCAGGACCTCATCAATAATGCAATCAAGGTAAAGACAAAAGATGCAGAAGTAGTAGCAGTATTGGC
>JAAYNX010000074.1 GCA_012520615.1 Clostridiaceae bacterium
CAATTTGTGGTCTCCAACCTGTACACTTATTCAATAAGCTAATATCCAATATGTTTTTTCTAACATCACATTTCCTTGCCTCTTCGAATTTTATTGTGGGCATCTCACAGTTTAATTCTTTAATTATTATGCTAATAATTTGATTTAATGTATATCCTTTACCCGTACCCACATTAAAAATTTTATATTCTCCATCATACCTATCAACTGCAAAAAAAGCCTCTATTGCATCATCTATATGTATATAATCCCGAATATTTTCGCCATCACCCCAAATATGTATTGTATTTTTACTTATAATATTATCAATAATAACCGGAATAATGCCTTGTTTCTTATTAATTTTTCCCAGTGATCCATATGGGTTAGAAAGACGTATCACTCTATAATCTATATTATGGAATTTGTAATATAAATGAATATTAATTTTTTCACCCCGGCATTCACCATGCTGTCTAATAAATTAATTGTTGAGAAGACGTTTTCTCTGATTTCACAATTTAAATTTTCTGTACCCTCTGATGGTAATACCGTACTTACCAGATGTATAACCGTATCTATTTTTTGAAGATACGGCGTAAAGTCAGTTGTATTTACAAAATCAATATATACAAACGATACGTTCTGTAATTGAGAAATCTTCGGAGATTCAATTATGTCTCCAACTATGACATTGTTGTTTTTACATAACTTTTCAACTATCTTTAAACCAATAAAACCGCTTCCGCCTAAGATCAAGTAATTACTCATTTGTCTCTCCGTAATTGAACAAATTTTTGCACATTTTCTTGTACTGATTTCTTTTTTATTTTCAATTAATAAACAATCTCGAATTTTATGCCTAAAGCACTTTTCTTACCATTATTCATTAGGCATACATTTTATCATAATACTCCTGATAGCTGCCGCTTGTAACTTTTTCCACCCATTCGTTGTTTCTTAAGTACCAATCAATAGTTTCAGAAATCCCTTTCTCAAAGCTATATTTAGGGCTCCACCCAAGTTCATTGGTGATTTTAGTATTATCAATCGCATATCGGCGGTCATGGCCTGGGCGATCCTGTACATGGACAATCAAGCTCTCATCCTTGCCCATTGTCTTTATTATCAATTTTACAATATCAATATTGGCTTTTTCATTATTACCGCCAATATTGTAAACCTCCCCGTCTTTACCTTTTAATAGCACAGTATAAATAGCATCGCAATGGTCACTTACATGCAGCCAATCCCTTATTTGCATACCATCCCCATAAACCGGTAAACTTTTTTCATGTTTACAGTTATTAATCATCAATGGTATTAACTTTTCAGGGAATTGATACGGTCCATAGTTGTTTGAACAGCGGGTGATGTTTACGGGTAACCCAAAAGTCTTATGATAAGCATGTACAATCATATCTGCACTAGCTTTTGAAGCGGAATAAGGGCTGTTTGGAGACAATGGGGTTGTTTCAGTAAACATACCAGTTGACCCTAATGCACCGTAGACTTCATCCGTTGATACCTGCAAGAACTTAACACCTTGCTTGTATTTCCTGCAATATTTATCATCCGGGTTTAGCTTCCAATGTTTCTTTGAAGCATCCAACAGTGTTTGAGTTCCGATAATATTGGTGGTTAAAAATATTTCCGGTTCCGTGATGCTACGATCCACATGAGACTCGGCCGCAAAATTTACTACAGTATCAAACTGATATTTAGTAAACAGCTCGTTTATCAGGTCGGAATCTCGAATATCTCCTTTAACAAATTCATATCTAGGGTCTTCTGCTATATCAACCAAATTCTCTAAGTTACCTGCATATGTTAATAAATCTAAATTAATCACAGAGTATTCAGTGTTGGTTTTTAATATATACTTAACAAAATTTGATCCTATAAACCCGGCTCCGCCTGTAACTAGAATTTTTTTCATTCTACTCCCTCCACTAGTCTCAACAAATACTGTCCATAATCGGTCATTCTTAATTCTTCTCCTAAGCATCTCAATTGTTCAGTAGAAATAAATTCACGTCACCAGGCAATCTCCTCAATACAAGATATGTAAAATCCCTGCATATCCTGAATTGTCTGAACAAATTGTGCCGCCTTTAACATCCCTTTAGGCGACCCGGTATCTAACCATGCCATGCCTCGACCCATAAGGGATACTTTTAACTTTTTCATTTCTAAATACGCATTATTTACAGCAGTAATCTCAATTTCCCCGCGTGCAGAGGGTTTTATTGCTTTCGCTATTTTTACAACATTATTGTCATAAAAATAAAGACCGGGCACCGCATAATTTGACTTAGGGTGCGCAGGTTTTTCCTCAATCGAAAGCACACGGTTATTCTCGTCGAACTCGACTACTCCAAATTCGCGGGGATTTGCAACTGGATAACCAAAAATAACCGCTCCTCCATCTACCAAAGATTCTTGAGATTCTTGAAGTATCTGAGAAAAGTATTGTCCGTAAAAGACATTATCTCCAAGCACTAAGCAAACACTGTCATTACCAATAAACTCTTCACCTAGAATAAATGCATCTGCCAATCCACGAGGAGTCTCTTGAACTTTATATTCTATATTAATTCCAATTTGTGAGCCGTCTCCAAAAAGGCGTTCATAGCTTGGTGTATCCTCTGGTGTTGATATAATCAAAATTTCCCTAATCCCAGCAAGTAGTAGCACTGCTAACGGATAGTAAATCAGAGGTTTGTCATAGATTGGTAGCAATTGCTTTGAAATAACCTTTGTATTAGGGTATAAACGTGTTCCTTTTCCCCCGGCTAAAATTATTCCTTTCATTTCACTTCCCCTTTCTCAGCAGATGATAAATTTACTAAAGAGGTAATAATAGTATAACAATTGCATTTGATAGAAATTTGCCCGACATATTCGGTTAGTGTATAGTAGAAAAAATCGTGGATTACTCCATGTTTTGATTATATCATGTCATACAAAAATATTCTATTTCACCGGTCATCTGGGACGGTGTCAAATTGTTGTTTGCTTTTTGCCTGACCAACATAATTTGACACCATCATACTAGATATATCGAATTGCTTCATTTTCATTGTTAAGGTATTATATAAGGACAAAGAATAAAAATTGAAGGGAATGGGTCAGCTAATGAAAAAAACAGCACTTATTATGGCTGGCGGGCGTGGTGAGCGTTTCTGGCCTAAGAGCAGAAAGAATTTACCAAAACAATTTTTGTCCTTAACTGACGATGGTAAGACTATGATACAACTAACCGTCGAAAGAATTCTTCCATTGGTTGATATTGAGGATATTTATATATCTACTAATAAAGACTATGAACCACTCGTTCTTGAACAGCTCCCCAATATACCAAAAAAGAATATTTTGTGTGAACCGGTTAGCAGAAACACTGCTCCTTGTATTGGTTTAGGGGCAATACATATCGCAAAAAAATACGATGATGCTATTATGATGGTTCTTCCGTCCGATCATTTAATAAAATATAACAGTATGTTTCTAAATACTCTGAGGGACGCAATTGATACGGCTCAAAAAAATAGCAACCTATTAACTGTCGGCATTACTCCAGATTGTCCTGAAACTGGTTATGGCTATATTAAGTTCAATCCTGACATATGTGACGGCAGAGCTTTTCAAGTTGACCGATTCGTTGAAAAACCAAATTTGGAGACTGCCAAAGAATATCTTGCAAGTGATGAATACCTGTGGAATAGCGGTATGTTCGTTTGGAAGGTGTCCTCTATTCTTGGAAAGATAAAAGAATTTATGCCGGAAACTTATGAAGGGCTCAACATTATTTCAAAAGCTATTGGAACAGACGAAGAAGAGCTTACACTTGAAAAAGAATATCGTAATTTTACATCTATATCGATTGATTACGGAATTATGGAGAAATCTAATAACATATATACAATCCCGGGTACTTTTGGCTGGGACGATGTAGGCTCTTGGCTTGCCATTGAGAGAATAAAGAAAACGAATGAATTTGGCAACGTAGTTAGTGGAGATGTAATTACAATTGATTCTAAAAACTGTATCGTTGAGGGCGG
>JAAYNX010000010.1 GCA_012520615.1 Clostridiaceae bacterium
ATTTTTATTGTTCTGACTTCTGTTAATCAGCCTCTGAATTTCTATGGCCGTATCTATGTTGAGTTTATCATTGTCTAGCGCTAATACAATGTAATTTATTGTGCTTATATTACTCTCCAAGGCCCCATAGAATTCTTCCGAGCCCGGTTCAGCTTCATGAGTCTCTATTTGATAGTTATTCCTAAGCCCCGGATACTTATTAAAAAGGTATCCTCGCTTTTTTGCCATTTCTCCGTCAGTTATAATTGCCCGATAATTTCCTCCTTCAAACTGACCCAAATATATGCTTTTTCTTAGTATCTCAACACCCTCAGGCCCTAGCCCTGCCAGAAAAATAGTAAAACCTGATAATGCCTTTGCCGACTCTGTATCCAATGGCATATAACTATGTATAGGGTGTGTTTCAAATAATTGTCTTGCCATTAAATCAGGGATACTGAAGGTCCTCACTTCAAAATCCGTATTTTTTTCTTTATTTACTATTTCAAAATATTTCTCTGCACTTTCGTCAGTGGTATTCACATAGAATTTTACTTTGTCTTCGCCCATTTTATCATTCTGCACTTGTTTTAGAAGCGCAAGAGTTACCTTGGCATTTTTACTTTCTTCGCTTGATAGCGCAAATATGTGCAATTCCCTATTGATAAGTCTTTTAGGAAGGTGTAGCTTTTTTAAGGTTGTTAAGTCTTGCCATACAGTATCTATAAGGATAAAGCGATCCTCACGAAGCCTCAAAAGAAGGTCTCCGTCTTCTTCTCCATCTTGTAAACTTTCTACAACAATATAGTACCGTGACTTACTACCGGCTTTTAAACTTTTTATCAGATTTAATGATGCTTCGTTAAATCCAAGAAAAATATAAATCTGCTCCCCGTTGCCCAACGCAAGCTTTAAGCGGGATATGAATTTTATTCCGATTGAGGACAGGATAGTCATTATTGTAAGTAATGCTCCCAATGTATGTACTAGACTAAATAAAAAGATGTAAAATCCATTATTGCTTACAATTTCATTCAGATCAGAAAAATCACTTTCCATAATGAATATTCTGCAAGTACTGAACAATGCCCGAAATGCAATAGAAAAAAACTCGACAGAATCATAAGACTCTGCTCCAATCGGCATAAACCCTATTGTATAGAGTGTAAGCCCTGCTAATACTGTAAATATTGCTATAGGGATTTTTATTTTATCAAAAACTTGACGGAATTTTGCCATGAAAAAGCAACAAAACAGTATGATGGTCAACGAGACTGACACTGACACTAGAGATAAAGGAAACAACATTTATATATCCTCACATTGATTTTTCTATTTTTTCTCTTTATGTCCGAATATCAAAGCGCGCACTACTCTTATAGGGATTTCCTCCGCATATCAAATGATTGGATACGGTTTACGAGTTCTTCTTTTATTCCCTTGTCTATATACTCGTTATCCACCATCAGATTGTTTATCTGTTTGTTACAATCATCATCGCAGGTGAGTCGAGCAAACCCTACCATGTAATCAAAGTCCCAAGCGGTAACGACAAATTTCGAACTTTCGACTATGCTGACAAGCCTATTAAACTCAATAGATTCATCTTTCCAACCATTTTCAACTAACAACTCTAAGAGGCGTATGTAATCAATTTCATAATCCTCACGATACTTTATCATGGTATCTCCCCGTTTTCTAGCCTATCTACTTTTCCCCAAAGTATCTCCAACTTAATCATAATATTTTTTTAACCTTTTAACAAGGAGAAGAATTGTTAGTCAAATAATCGACAATTTTTTTTAGAAAGTTGGTAGCCATGGCTACGGATTTTTTAAATATATTAATTTATAATTGGTTTAGACAACGCAGTTAATTTGTTGTGTTATTCAAATAATTGCGTGAAATGACGTCTTTAGCAACGTGGGGTTATATAGTTTAGTAATAATAAAAATATAAATTTATACTTATAAGAATTGGGGGTAATTAGTAATGAAAAGAAATATTGTAGTAATTGACGAAGAAAAGTGTGACGGTTGCGGAATTTGTATTAGTGCGTGTCACGAAGGTGCATTGCAATTAATAGATGGCAAGGCCAAGTTAATATCAGAATCATATTGTGATGGTCTAGGAGCTTGTCTGCCCGAATGTCCTACAGGAGCAATCACAGTCGAAGAGCGTGAAGCCGAGGCTTTTGATGAAGAGGCTGTTAAAGCTAATATTGAAAAAGCAAAACAGCAAAAGGCTGAAGAAGAAGCTTCACAGGCTAAACCGATGGCATGCGGTTGCCCGGGTAGTCACGCAAGAGCAATAGAAAGAAAGCCTTCCGTTCCCACACAAAGGGCTGCTGTTGGCTCTAATGAGAAGCCGGAATCCCAGCTTCGTCAATGGCCATGTCAAATTAAGCTGGTTTCTCCGCAGGCACCGTATTTTGAAAACGCTCATTTGCTGGTAGCCGCTGATTGCACCGCATATGCTTATGCCAACATCCATGAGGATTATATGCGCAATAAGATTACAATCATTGGCTGTCCTAAGCTTGACGAAGGTGACTACTCAGAAAAACTTGCAGCAATTCTAAGCTATAACAATATAAAAAGTGTAACTGTTTTGAGAATGGAAGTTCCCTGCTGCGGCGGAATCACTAATGCGGTTAAAAATGCTCTTCTAAAAAGCGGCAAGATGATTCCCTGGAATGTTGTTACAATAACAACCGATGGTCAAATCCTCGATTATTGATGACACAGTTTATTGGATTGAAAAAAGTGGTAATACATTGTATAAGCTATCATCATAGTATGGTAAGCAAATATTTAAATAGCAATTACAAAAATAAATAATAAAGAAAAGAGAGGTACAATTTATGTCAATGTTCTGTTTTCAATGTGAACAAACTGCCGGTGGAAAAGCCTGTACAAAAGTCGGCGTATGCGGAAAAACTGAAACCGTTTCAAACAAGCAAGACGAATTAACATGTGCTTTGGTGGGACTTGCCCGCGCCATAGAAAAAAAGCATTCTAAGGAAGCCGATGTTCTTATGATGGAAGGTCTTTTCACCACTATAACAAATGTAAATTTTGATCCAGAATCAGTGGATGCTTTAACAAAACGCATTGAGGATGAAAAAAACAGGCTTGGCGGAGCCGAAAACCTTCCTTTTGATTCTCTGTGGTCCGGAGACCCTGACATAGTTTCCTTACGTTCAACCCTGCTTTTAGGCCTTCGTGGTATGGCTGCTTATGCATATCACGCATATCATTTGGGCAAAGAGGATGAGGACGTTAATAATTGGTTCCATAAAGGTATGAGAGCTTTGGGAGAAGAGCATTCTGTTGAAGAGTGGCTTGACCTTCTTATGGAATTTGGAAAAATAAATTTAAGATGCATGGAGCTTTTAGACGAAGCAAACACATCTGCCTATGGTCACCCTGTACCTACAAAGGTTACGACAATTGTTGAAAAAGGCCCATTCATTGTAGTAAGCGGCCATGATTTGCTTGATCTTAGAATGCTTCTTGAACAGACCGAAGGAAAAGGAGTTAACATCTACACCCATGGCGAAATGCTTCCGGCACACGGATACCCAGAGCTTAATAAGTACAAGCACTTAAAGGGTAACTTCGGAACTGCTTGGCAAAATCAGCAAAAGGAATTTAATGAAGTTCCCGGAGCATTCCTGTTTACAACAAACTGCCTCATGCCTCCAAAGGATACCTACTCTGACAGAGTATTTACAACCGCAGTGGTTGCTTATCCGGGACTTGTTCATGTTGACAGCAAGCCAGATGGCACAAAGGATTTCTCTGCAATTATTGAAAAAGCTCTAGAATTAGGCGGTTATAAAGAAGATAAGGTGATGACCGGTATCAACGGTGGTACCGAACTAATGACCGGCTTTGCCAGAAATGCCGTACTGGGAGTAGCTGATAAGGTTATAGATGCTGTTAAAGCCGGAGCAATTAAGCACTTCTTCTTAGTGGGCGGCTGTGACGGCGCTAAGCCCGGAAGAAACTACTATACCGATTTCGTAGCGCAATCACCTAAAGATACTATAATTCTTACCCTTGCATGTGGTAAATTCCGCTTTAATGATCTTGACATCGGTACAATAGGCGGTCTCCCACGTATCATGGATATGGGGCAATGTAATGACTCCTACTCGGCAATCCAGGTTGCATTGGCTTTAGCTAAGGCCTTCGATTGTGGTGTTAATGACCTTCCTCTTACTTTGGTACTCTCATGGTATGAGCAAAAGGCTGTTTGCGTCCTTTTAACTCTTCTTGCTTTAGGCATCAAGAATATCTACATCGGGCCTTCAATCCCAGCCTTCTTCTCTTCTACTGTTCTAAACGTGCTGGTAGAGAAGTTTGGGTTAACACCTATAAGCACACCGGAAGCTGATCTTGCTAAAATGCTCGGTTAAGATCATCTATACAGTTATTAAAAAGGCGGCCATACATGGTCGCCTTTGTTTTTAAATATTCATAATGTATGTTTTCCCAAGAAGCATATTGCCACAAGCATCTTAGTTCTTATCTACTGCCCGCTTTACCAGTAACCAGCTTAATCCGAGAGCTATAATACTGCTAATAATACAGACAAGCAGCATATTATAAGGATTAGCTTTACCATGGAAATCACCAAAGATAAAGTAAAATAATTTTAAGACAAGATCACCTATTATCCCATTAAAAAACATGCTATCTATCAGGGGCAGTATGAAAATTATAGTAACCGGAACACCTACAGAGACAATTACTTTTAACGCTTTATTCATCCTGTAATATAGAGTCGTAATGAAATAACCGGCTGTTACAGCTGCTGCATACATCGCGCATGTTACAAGGATTCCTTCCAGTTCAAATAGTATTCCCTTCGGCATTCTATGACTGTAAACCAGATCATAAAAACCTTCGTAAGATAAACCGCCGATTGCTTTTGTTATTAGGTCTACCACCATTGCTATAACCCTGTCAATCACACTCATGAGCATACTTACAGATAGAAATGTTATAGATGCTCCAATAAACATTGATTTTCTCGAAATACCGTTCTGCATCATCATAAGAAAAGTTCCCTTGAAGGAATTCAGGCCGCAGATGAATAAGAAAATAATGGTAGCAAACTCAAATCCGTTATAAGAACCGGAGCCTTCACTTCCCCACATTCTATCCAATACCGTAAACAAAACCACTATAAGTAATACTATTAAGTAGTAGGATCCTAAAGATTTCTTGTATTCCCTTAATTGATATTTGGTTGTAGCTTTTATATTCACAATAATCCCTCCTATGCGTTGGTAAGCTGAACAAAAAGTTTTTGAAGGTCCAGTTTGGTTACTTCTAAATCAGCAGGTATTGTTTCTTTGTTTATACTACCTAGAATATATGCAGATTTTAATCCACCAATTGTTTCTATACCTATGACGTTTTTATCTACAACGTAACTATCAACAGAACTAGCTTTTCCTGATATTGTATAACCTTGGGATAAAAGATCTTCCCTAGATTCATTTTTAATAATCGTACCATTCTTGATGATTATTACATCCTCAATTACATTTGAGACTTCCTCAATCAGATGAGTGGATATTACGAAAGTGCCAGGAGAATTGCTGTACTTTTCAATCAGTAATTTATAAAACACATCTCTATGGTTAGCATCCAGGCCAAGAACAGGCTCATCAAGTAATACGTAAGGGGTATTTACCGAAAGAGCAATTATTACTTTGAATATAGAATTATATCCCGTAGATAGAGACTTTACATTCTTATTAATATTTAGCTCAAATATATCGGCCAACTTCTTTGCGTATTCAATATCGAAATCGGGGTAAAAATTCTTGGTCCAATAAAATATATCCTTGATCTTCATAGTCAATGGATAATAATCCTTTTCACCCATCATGTAGATCTTCTGAAGTGCTTTATCGTTCTCTCTGGTTGGAATACCATCCAGTAGAACTTCTCCGCTATCTGCAAAGATCCGGTTGGTTATAATATTTAGTAAAGTAGTTTTTCCTGCTCCGTTTCTACCTAATAAACCGTATATCTTTTTATCCCCAAGGCTGATATTTACATTGTCAAGAGCTCGGGTATTACCAAAACTTTTGCTAATGTTTTTAATTTCTATGCTCATCTTCAAACCCTCTTTCTATCATGTTCTTTATTTCATCCTTAGATATTTCCAATCGTTTAGCCTCATCAACAAGGTTGATTATATAGTTTCCGAAAAATTTCTCTTTTCGTTTGCTAATCAGTTTTTCAGCTGCTCCTTGCGCAACAAACATCCCAACACCCCGTTTCTTATAAAGAATTCCTTCATCAACTAAGATATTTATTCCCTTTAGCGCCGTAGCAGGATTTATGCGATAAGTCACAGAGAATTCTGTTATTGAAGGTATCTGGCTTTCTTCGGGGAAAGCTCCTGATAGAATGGCATCCTCTATCCCTTCTGAAATCTGAATGTATATAGGCCGTTCTTCATCAAAATTTATTTGCATCTAATCCCTCCTCGGTTTATCGGTTATGTGGTTAATTACTTGACTAACTAACCATTATACTATACCGATATTATTTCTTTGTCAATAGTTATTATAAAAAAAGACTGATTCCGGTTAAAAATCGGATTCAGTCCTTAGTACTACTTGTCTAATATTATGGAATTTAAGTTTATACTGAAAATATAAACTATTAAGTTTACATAAAATATAATTTAGGCTATATCAACTTAAACCGTATTCCTTTGCCAGCTTTGTAAATGCCTCCAAGCTTCGTTCTATCATTCCTATGTCGGCACAGTAAGCTATTCTTACATATCCCGGGCCGCGAAAGCCACTGCCGGGAACAAGCAATAAATTATATTTTGCAGCTGTACCGCAGAAAGCTATATCGTCTTCAATAGGCGCTTTTACAAATAAATAGAATGCCCCGTCGGGCTTAATGCATTTAAACCCAATCTTAGTAAGATGATTATAGAGTATATCACGTTTTTTCTTGTAATTTTCAGTATTGACAGCCACTTCAAGATTATCTGCAATGACTTTCTGGAATAGTGAAGGTGCATTAACAAAGCCCAGAGTCCGATTCAGAGTGACCATTGCAGAAATCAGTGTTTCTACATCAGGTATTCTGCTGCTTGCTGCAATATAACCTATTCTTTCTCCCGGCAGAGCCAAAGATTTACTGAAAGAGTTTATGGAGATACTCTTTTTAAATATTGAAAGAGTGCTAGGAACTTCTATTCCATCATAGACCAGACTTACATATGGCTCATCGGAGATAACAAAAATGCTAATTCCAAGTTCCGCTTCTTTTTTCTCTATAACTTTATTAAGCTGCTCCAAGGATTCTCTGCTGTAAATAACCCCGGTAGGATTATTGGGAGAATTAATGATAATTGCCTTTGTCTTATTTGTTATCGCTTTTTCAACAGCATCCACATCAATTTGAAAACTGTCTTTCATGGTATTTACGATAACAGTATTACCGCCTGCATGGTCAATATATGTTCCATATTCAACAAAGAAAGGAGCAAGCACCATAACTTCCTCTCCTGGATTCAGGAGGGCTTTAAGGGTAACATTCAAGCCTGCAGCGGCTCCGCATACCATCACAATATGCTCCGAAGTCATATCAATTCCGCTCTTTTTATTTAAGTAATCAGCTACCTTTTGCCTTACATCTGGAAAGCCGGCATTGTTCATATATTTGTGCAGACCCTGCTCTTCACTGTTAACATATTTCTTAAGAGAATCCAAAACTTCAACAGGCGGCTCTACTTCAGGGTTTCCAAGGCTGAAATCAAACACCTTATCATCCCCATATAGTTTTCTTAAACGTGCCCCCTCTTCAAACATTGCTCTTATCATAGACGATTTTCCAAGGCTTTCTACAATCTTTTTATTAAACATAGTCGTCCTCCCATTAATAAGCTATTCCCTCTTTTGTTAAATAGTTCTCTTTGGTTTCAATAAGCATTTTTATATTAGAATCCTCACGTGTGTAAAGAGTATTTATTAATACCTGCGCATAGCGTAAGTCATTTAAGGTAAGGGTTGGATAATCAGTCACATCATATTTTCCATTACCATAATACCCATAAAACAAATCTCCGGTTTCTTTATTAACCCAATCTTCTGCAGTATCTGCAATTGCCTTTAATATTCTATTTGCTACCTGCAAATATTTATATTTTGCTGTGCTACTATACATTTCAAGGAGAAAATTCATTTCGCTCACAAGGTGGTTTAATGACACATGGGTTTTTATGCCCGGTACAGCGCTAAACCCGTAGTCATATACTAAAAGCCCTTCATTTTTTGTAATATAGGCATTATTAACAGCAAAATCACAGTAGAAATCTGCATACTCAATGGCTGCTTTTAAGAATTGCGGCTCATTGTATTTTCTGTATCCTTTAAGAAGCGACAAAGCTGCCTCTGTATCCCATCTGGTATCAAAGAACCCGGCACCTACTCCATAATTGTCGTATAACCCCACGGCCATTTGGTCGGTTCCCCAAAAGCCGTCTGAATTCTGAGTCTTAGTTAACGTATCGATGGTTATATAAGCATAGTCATCGAATAAGCGGCCCTCTAAACTAATATACTTGTTCCCAATGTGATTTGCGCTGTTTCTGTAAAAGCCGTTAGAGCTGTATGGTGCATAGCCATAGGGTAAAAAGTAGTATTGGCCATCACCGCCCCATTTTCTAACCCTGCTCAAATCTCCTACTTTTACCGCATCAACGATTGCTTCGTCTTCCCAATCCACTAGCTTTTCTTTTGAGATAATTCCCCATTGTTCAGAAAAAGAATTATTGTCTGCCGGTAGGGTTATCTTAATACCTTCATCGGTTATCTGTATATTTTCTGCCTTTTCATACAGCTCTTTTCTTATATTATGGGTACCTTTCTCATATATGCTGCTATAACTAAAAAACCCGTTAAGCGAATCGGAGGACACATATACAGAGCCGGGATCTATTTCAGTTAGAAGATTACTATCTAAGTTTTGGCCTTCATAGAGCTTTATAACTGATTTTGTTTGATCCAGCCCCTCCGGGTAATCAATTGCTCTTAAATCATATTCCTTAAAAATATATGGAACCGTAAGGGTAATAGCTCCGGAATTTATACTCTCAGGATCATATTTCAGGTAATAGTACAAATCACCGTTATTAAAGCTGTATGTGTCGTAAAAAAGGTAGCCAATTATGTTGTTCTTTTTTATTATGGCATAGGTTTCTTTAATATAGTTCGCATACTCATTATACCTTTCAACCTTTTCTGTAAGCTTAAATTCTACATCAGGTATATCAGTAATTTGAAAACGCTCAACCCTGCCTAAAGCGAGTTTATCATTTTTAACGAAATATCCGGAAGCCTCGTTATTGCTTAATGTGTTTCCGGTTGATATCGCATATGAATTAACCAGACTAATATTAGTAGCCGTGATAACAAATACGAAAATTAGTACAATCAATCCAGCCGAAAAAACTCGCTTGTTCTTCATACTACCTCCAAAATACCATATCAATTCTATTTTCCTGCAACATAATTAAAACCTGCTTCAAATGCTTTGAGATTAACTTCTAAAAACTGTGGTTTTACTGTTTTTTCTATAGCCTTAACCCAAACATCCTTTTTAATTTGCGAATGCTGTGCCATAACGCCTATCATTACCACATTAACTGACTTTGTGTTGCCACATTTCTTAGCTAAATCCAAAGCAGGCACGTCAACCACATTATTATAATCTGCTTTTATCTTATTAATTATGTCTTCAGGGTACTTAGCTTTGCCTATAATAACTGGCATCGGATCTATTCTTTGGTTATTGATAACAATTGTTGCGTCCTTTTTTGCATGGTCAATCCATCTTAACGCCTCAAGCTTTTCAAAGCATAAAATAATATCGGCCTCATTTTTTTCAATAACCGGAGAATAAACTTTCTCTCCCATTTTTACATATGTTACAACGCTTCCACCGCGCTGAGCCATACCATGTACTTCTGAAACTTTTACATCAAGACCAGAGCTTAATGCCACATCTCCTAAAATTCGGCTGGCAAGTAATGTTCCTTGCCCACCTACACCTACAATCATAATGTTTAAATTACTCATTTTGGCCACCTGCCTTCTCTATTGCATTAAACTTACACACTTTCGGGCAAAGATCACAGCCGACACATTGAGTAGCATTTATCTCAATATGATCTCCCCTGTCAACTATGGCGGGACAACCTAGCCTCATGCACATACGACATTTAGTACATTTATCCTGATTTATTGTTAAAACCGGACCGTATTTTACATGCTTTAATAAAGCGCACGGTCTTTGAGCTATAATGACAGAAGGTTCATCTGCCGCTATTTCTTCCTTTACAACTTTTTCAAAACCTACTAAATCAAATGGATCGCATACTCGTACTCTATCAATACCCACAGCTTGGCAAAGTTTAAGCAAATCTACCTGTCGGGTTGGTTCGCCCTTTATTGTAAAGCCGGTGGTCGGATTTTGCTGGTGCCCAGTCATGCCTGTTATAGAATTATCCAAAATGATAACGGTACTTGTACCCTTGTTATAAACAATATCAATAAGACCGGTTATTCCTGAATGGATAAAGGTGGAATCCCCGATAACAGCCACAGTTTTGCGTGCCATATCCTTTCCTCTAGCCTTCTCCATTCCATGAGCAACTCCTACACTTGCACCCATGCAAATAGTGGTATCAACAGATTCCAACGGTGCTAAAGCTCCCAGAGTATAACAGCCAATATCACCTGATACATTCAATTTAAGCTTCTTAAGCACGTAGAATGTAGCACGGTGGGGACAACCGGGGCATAACACAGGAGGGCGCACAGGAGCTTCTTCAGTTATCTCATTTGTTTTTTCAACCTTTTCACCGAGTAATTTTTCCCTTAATAGGTTTGCACTATATTCACCTACCAATGGGAGCTTTGATTTTCCAATAACTTTAAGCCCCAACTGCAAGCAGTATTCTTCTATGACCGGGTCTAATTCCTCAATTACATAAAGGGTTTCGACTTCTTTTGCAAAATCCTTGATTAGTTTTTGTGAAAGTGGGTGAACCATACCAAGTTTCAAATATGAAGCATTGCCAAATACTTCTTTTGCATACTCATATGTAATACCGCTTGTGATGATTCCGACTTTTTTATCTCCCCACTCAATTCTATTTAGATGAGAAGTCTCAGCAAATTCTGCAAGCTTCAATGTACGTTCTTCAACCACCGGATGGCGCCTTTTTGCCATGCCCGGCATCATAACATACTTTGAAACATTTTTTTCATAGGGCTTTAATTGGTAATTTTCTCTTTCAGCAAACTCTACCATACCCTGAGAGTGTGAGACTCTTGTTGTAAGCCTTACTATTACAGGTGTATCAAATTCCTCACTAATTTTAAAAGCCGCTTTAGTGAATTCCTTACATTCGGAGCTATCAGATGGCTCTAAAACAGGAACTTTTGCGCCACGGGCTAGAATTCTTGTATCTTGTTCGTTTTGTGAACTGTGCATGCCGGGATCATCAGCAACAAATATGACTAATCCACCGTTAACTCCCGTATAGGAAGCGGTAAACAGAGGATCAGCTGCAACATTTAGACCTACATGCTTCATTGCACAAGCAGCTCTTGCTCCACCTATAGAAGCACCTATAGCAACCTCTAGGGCTACCTTCTCATTTGGCGCCCACTCGGAATAAATCTCATCATATTTTGCGATATTCTCGGTAATCTCAGTACTCGGAGTTCCCGGATAGGCCGCTGCTACCGTTGCCCCCGCCTCATAGACACCGCGGGCAATTGCCTCGTTGCCTAATAAAAGTTTTTTCATATTAGTCTCTCCTTGTATGTAAAATCTAACTTTACTACATTAAAGTATTCATTTTATTATACAGATAAAAATTTATTTTCGCAAATAAATGCGAGCATCATTGAAGTGCTGTAAAAGATAATTATTTGAGAAATAAAAGAACTAAATTACGCAGCAATGTAAAAAACAAAGGAATAAACATTGCAGGAAGCATATTTCCGACCTTAAATTTTTTCACTTCAAGCATATTAAAACCAATAGCTAAGATAAGAACGCTTCCCACCAGCGACATTTGAGATACAACAACATCGCTTAGAAAAGGTTTCATTACGCCTGCTAAAGCAGTAATAGAGCCTTGATATAGTAAGACTGGCAAAACGGAAAGGATAACTCCGATACCCAAAGTTGCTGAAAACACAATGGCACTGATACCGTCAAGCATGGATTTAGCAAATAGAATGTCTACTTTTCCATAAAGGCCATCTTCCAAAGAGCCTACTATTGCCATTGCTCCTACGCAGTATACCAAACTTGCCGTTACAAATCCCTTTGCAAAGTTTGATTCCTTCCCTGCAAAACGGTTTTGAAACCACACACCCATTCTATCCAGCCCTTCCTCTATTTTAAGGGCTTCACCTATTAGGCTGCCTATAACCAAACTTAATATCATCCCTGTTATGTAGTTTCTGTCTATTTTCCCTTGCTCAGTTATCGTAAATACACCTTGTAAAGTTCCCGAAATTCCCACAATTACTACCGCAAGACCGATAGCCTGCATAATAGTAGTTTTAAATCGTTCCGGTATACCTTTTTTAAGGATAATCCCAAAAGCACCACCTATAATTATTGCTATGACATTTACTATGGTTCCTAATCCGTGCATTAAACCTTTACTCCTTTTATGAGAAAACACCGCTGCTTCGTAGGTCTGGCCTGCTTCAAATGTCTCTTGTTTTCTTATCTTAGTTCAACTATTGTAACACCAGTGTCGCCTTCACCGTAATTGCCAAGGCGATAAGTTTCCACATGGGCATGATTGCGGAAATGTGCATGAACGGCTTTCCGCAGCGTTCCTGTACCTTTTCCGTGGATTATAGATACCTCATGGAGCCCTGCTATAACGGCATCATCAATGTATTTATCTACCTTATCAAGGGCCTCGTCAACATTGAGCCCCCTCAAATCTAGTTCAAGTTTGACAGCTGAGGACTTTACTCCCTTTACACGAACTCTGTTGATTTTCTCCAAAGATTCCTTTTGTTCATCAATTCGTTTAAGCTGTTTAATATTGACCTTGACCTTCATTATACCGGCCTGTACCATCACCTGGCCATCAGCATCAGGCTCGTCAAGTACAGTTGCCTTTTGGTTTAGACTGAGCATTAATACACTTTCTCCGGGTTTTAAATCCTTTGGCGCTTCAGCATATTCGTGCACTTCGAAGGTCTCTACCAGTCCACCCTCTATATTATCCAGATTCCTAATGCCTGTTCTTGCTTCCTGAAGACTCTTTTCGCTATTAGCAGTCATCCCTTGTTTATAAAGTTCTTTTAATCGTTCAAGAAGCTCCTCTGATTCATACCGTGCATTCATTATTATTGCCCGTGCTTCCTCTTTTGCCTTGGCTATAATACTGCTCTTTTCGTTATTAATCCTATCTTTTTCCTTTTTGGCATCATTTTTTAGTTTCTCAATTTCTTGCTTAAGTACAAGGGCTGCATCCTTCTCCTTCTCGGCCTGGGTTCTGTTCTTTTCTATATCTGACAGAACATCTTCAAAGCGAATATTATCCTGTGATAAATATTCCTTTGCTTTATGAATTATATAGGAATCCAAACCCAATTTTTTAGAGATGGCAAAAGCATTGCTCTTTCCCGGAACACCCACCAAAAGCCTGTAAGTAGGGCGAAGTGTCTCAACATCAAACTCACAGCACGCATTTTGAACTTTCTCGGTTGTCATGGCATAAATTTTAAGTTCGCTGTAATGGGTCGTTGCCATGGTGCAAACACCCCTTTTTGTAAGGCCTTCGAGAATAGCTATTGCCAATGCAGCTCCCTCTGTTGGGTCTGTTCCTGCCCCAAGCTCGTCAAATAAAACCAATGAATCCTCATCAGCTTCATCTAAAATCTGCACAATATTTTTCATATGAGATGAAAAGGTGCTTAAAGATTGCTCTATGCTCTGCTCATCACCTATATCAGCATAGACATTTCCAAACATCCCAAATTCGCTGCCCTCTTTAACAGGGATATGTAAACCAGCCTGCAGCATTAGCACAAATAGCCCTACTGTTTTAAGGGTGACTGTCTTACCTCCGGTATTTGGACCTGTTATTACTAATGTATAAAACTCTTTGCCCAGTTCAATATCAATGGGCACAACATTATGCTTGTCCAAAAGAGGATGGCGGCCTTGTTTTATTATAATTTGCCTTTCATTGCTAAGGCGGGGACAAACACCATTCATATCCCTGGAAAGCTTAGCCTTTGCGAACATGAAATCAAGCTTTGACAAGATTTCAACATTAATTCCCAGCTCAACTCTGACCTCAGCTACTTTGGCCGATAGTTCCTCCAAAATTCGCTCTATCTCTTGCTGCTCTCTTATTAGCAGCGCTTTTATTTCATTATTTGCTTCAACTATTGATAGGGGTTCTACAAATACTGTTGCACCTGATGCCGACATATCGTGAATAAGTCCGGGAATCTGGCTTTTATATTCCTGTTTAACCGGTATAACGTAACGATCGCTTCGTATTGTTACTACCGCATCCTGCATTAACTTCTTGTAATCATTGGAACGTATTATAGAAGAAAGTTTATCTTTTATACCGTCCTGTTTTCTGCGGATACTCCTTCGAATGGAGAACAGCTCCGGGCTGGCATGGTCAGATATTTCTTCCTCACTTATAATCGCATTGGATATAGCGTCCTCTACCTGTTTGAGCCCTGTAATTTGACGCCCCATTTCCAAAGCTATATTGCCTTCCCACTCATTGGGCACATCATTTATAAGATATTGTTTGATTACTCTTGAACAGCGCATGACATCTCCGACTCTTAATAGTTCGGATATACCCAAGGTTGACCCAAGTTCGACACGTTTTAGAGCGCTTCTAATATCGTGGATTCCACCAAAGGGAGCTCCACCCTTTCTCCATAAATATGCGGCGGCGTCACTGGTCTCTTTAAGTCTTTCTTCCACTTTATAAAAATCGGACACTGGCTTCAGATCTTCAACATATGTTCTTCCCAACGAAGAAACGGTTCTTTCGTTGAGCATTTTCATAATTTTATCGTATTCCAGAACCCTTAATGTTCTATCGTCCATAAAGTCTCCTCTTTAAGCTTTTCTTATCTTCGGTGCAATTTTCTCAAAATAGAACCTTATCCATGCTGTAAACAATATGTCATATAAGGCGAATACCACTTGCAAAACTATACCAGCGACAATAATCATCGTTCCTTGTTTTAGTACATCCGGTAAAAAAACCTTAGCTATACTCCAAGCCGGCCACAGAAAGAGGTTAAAAGCAGCAAATTTCAACACTATTTCAACCCATGTCTTTCTCAGCGATTCAATATGGAATTTTAACATTGTATATATACCAAAGAATAAAACATAGGGCAGTACATTGA
>JAAYNX010000086.1 GCA_012520615.1 Clostridiaceae bacterium
AGGCCTCTTACATCCTTATTATCGTTACCATCGGCATGTATTCTGATAACTAAATCAGAATTTGCATCATTACCGATTTTCGCCCGCTCAATATTACTAAGATTTTCTTCATCGCTCATTCTTGTCATTACAACAATACTGCCCTCTGCCTCAAGTGCTTTTTTAAGCTTTAAAGAAACAATCATGTTAAGTGCATATTCAGGTGTTTTTGTTACCACACCTTGAGTTCCGTATGCTCCACCAAACTGGATTTTATCACTATTAGGTGCAATTTGCTCATTGCCGGTGGCTTTATCAGGATTTCCATGCCCCGGATCAATACATATTATTTTGTTGTATAGCGGTTTTTCTTTTGCCCCCTCGTTAAGTGGTTCGTTTTGATTATTTGGGGTAATTGTACTGTCTGGATTAGTTGGTTCAGGCGTAATGTCTTCAATTCTATTATCACTGCCCATTGGCTCTTTTATATCATTAGGTATTGGTGTCGCGTCATTAATGCGCCCACATCCGCTCAAAAAGAATATAAGAATGCACAAAAAGACATTTACGACTCTTTTGTGCATATTATTTGTTGTTCTATAAAATGATATTTTATTCATAAGTATAAGCAATCTCCTTCTCCATCTTTTTATAATCCCCCAACATATTAACAAACTTGCTGACCACATGGGAATCGAATTGCGTTCCTGAACCAACCATCAATTGATTGATTGCTGCATTTAAATCCAGCTTAGAACGGTAATGGCGATCCGACATCATTGCGTCAAATGCATCAGCAACAGCAACAATCTTTGCCGGGAAAGGAATTTGTTCACCAATAAGACCGTCGGGATACCCTTTTCCGTCTATACGTTCATGGTGACACTTTACTATAGGAACCACATTTTTGAACATGGAAATAACTGAAAGTATACGGGCTCCTTTTGTCGGGTGTTTTTTTATCTCATTATATTCTCTTATGCTTAATTTATCACTCTTAAAAAGAATATCATCTGCAATACTCATTTTGCCGACATCATGAAATAATCCCGCCACCCGGAGTGTTTCGAGCTCCTGTTCACTTAAATTAAAAGCTTCTCCAATTTTTACACAGTAATATGAAACCCTATCTGAGTGGCCGCAGGTATATTCATCCTTTGCATCAACAACCTGCCTCAATGCCTCAATCGTATCAAGATAGCGTATTCTTAATAGCTCATAAGTTTTGCTAAGCTCTTCATTTTTTATATTAACAAGCGAATGAAGAAAGGCATTGCTGATTGAAGAAGCTGCTTGTGAAGCATATATCTCAAGAAGCTTATATCCTTCAGCTATATCAGTTTCACTTTTATTATTACTCTCTACATATATAACTCCGATTGAATCATTTAATTCATTAATAAGAGGCAAGATGATTTCTGTCTGAGTTATGATTATATTTTTTGTAATTTTAGCTTTTCCGATTCTTTCTAACAACTGGGAATCTAACATAGACATGAAATCATATATTTCTGCTTTGTATTTTCCTATTCCTCTGAAAATGCTCTTCCTCGATTCATCTGAATCTATTATATTGTCTACCAAAATGAAAGCATTTTCACTACTTACCATAGGAAGTAATTCGGCAAGAATATCCTCTAAAATGTTTCCTATTGGCTGTAATTGATATATTTTAGGGACAGACTCAAGTATTCTGTTAAGTCCATCTCGAAATTTCTTAATTGTTCTCATCATGGTTATGGATTTAATTCCAGATTCAACAAGAAGCTGTAATTGATTAAAACGGTCACTCTTTTCGCAGTAACCTTGAATATCTAATGCTCTTATGGTTTCCAGAGGAGGGGCCAAATCCTTGTGCCCGGTTAAGAGTAATATATATAGTTCAGAGTTAAACTCCCGGATTCTTTTTACTACTTCGTCTCCGTGAATAGGAGCCATCAAATAATCTAGAATCATTAAGTCAAAACTGCCTGTCTTTACTTTTTCAACGGCCTCTAAAGGGTTTGTTATTCCTTCATAATAGTAACCACTTCTTTTGAGCATTATTGATAATGAGTCAATAATGCCGGGTTCATCATCTACTATTAATATTCTGATATTATTCTTTGGTTCTACTAGTTGTTTTCTCATTTGTAATAATGCTCCTTAGGCAAGATTAGTATTTAGTTTTTCATAAGGTAGTTGTATATAAAAAGTAGTACCTTTACCTTCTTCAGATTCAAACCACATTTTACCGCCAAACCGCCCCCTTATTGTAGAATGTGACATATATAAACCAAGACCTGTTCCATCTTTTCCTTTTGTAGTTACCATTTCTCTAAGAAGTTTGGATTTTATTTTTTCCGGAATACCCTTGGCAAAGTCCTTGATTGTAAATAATATGCCCTCGTCTTTGTCTTCCACCGACAATTTAATGGTTCCGCTTTTCCCTCCATATGCATGTATTGAGTTCATAATTATATTATCGAATATTTGTACCAGACTATTAATATCTCCATAGAATTCTTTCTGGTTATTTATTTTAATTTCTGTAGTAAGCTTGCAATTATATTTTATCAGTTCATACTTCATTAACAACTCAATTCTTTTTATGAGTTCATCCACCGTAAACGTCAGAACCGAGGACATATCAAATTGTACCGCTTGTCCTTTGACTGCACTTATAATATCGGACATATATGATGTATAAGGCTTTATTTTATCTAGCCAGACCAGCATTTCAGAAGCAATCTCTTGATGATCCTCTACTGTAACACTAGCATCTGTTATAGATAGTTTATATTCGTTTACCAAATCCCTTAAGCCCTCAGCAGCGCCTGCAATCGACATAATAGGTGTATTAAGATTATGCGCAATTCCTCCGATTAGTTGCCCCAAAGAAGCCAAACGCTCCTGTTCCATCATAACAGCATGTTTTTCTTCAATGGCCTCTATATGCTTGATGTTATCCGTAATGTCTTTAAAAAGAATAATAATACCTAAAAAATTCTTCTTTGATATGATTGGCGTAATCTCGATTTTGAAATGCTTATCTAAATTATTTTCTTTTATATGCTTTTCAATGGAGATAGAAATCTCAGACTCCTTAACATCCTCAATTAACTGAACAAATTTTTCGTACTCATTAAAAAGAC
>JAAYNX010000122.1 GCA_012520615.1 Clostridiaceae bacterium
CACAGGAAGATGTTTCTCCATACTTACACTTTCAAAAGGAGTTTTAGACCTTTGAAGGAATGGAATATTTTTAAGTGAATAGTATTCACATAATGATTTTAAAAGGTTATTCATTAGTTGCCTCCTTGAAATTTGATAGTTTTTCCAGGTAATTATTACGTATTTGAGCTATGTAAAACAAAAAGTTTTTGTTAAAGTCATTTGCCTTTTTTGACAGATCCTCAAGTATTGCTGTGAGAATATCCTTATTGAATTCTTTAAACGTTTCCCATAGCTCGTTGAGCTTTCCTTTTTCCTGAAAGCTTAGTTCTGAAATACCGATTGCATTTTTCACAATATCAATAAATTCATTCCTGCTTATGGATATATCAGTTGGAATACCAGGCTTTACAGGATGGGGTTCTTTTGTATTCTCAGGCATAGTACCGCAGATTTCCTTGTTTATCTTTGCATTCAATTGTTCTTCCAAATATGTTTGGTAATTGGCTTTAATATTTTTAAAGTACATTTTTGATATTTCGCTGTCATAGCCTGATTCCTCAGGTATGCCATATACGCTTTTATGGTGCTCAACTTTTAAATCAATAGCTTTAGCTACACCAAAATATTTGTCCTTGAAATATACATGCAAGTAATCAATATGAAATGGGTTGTATCTGACAACAACAGTTTTACCTACAAGTTCGCCAGGTGCTTCATAAGTATTGCCTTCAAAGGATATTACTCCGTATTTGTTTACGTTTCGTTCCTGTGCGTGAAGAAATATTTCTTCGAGTTCCATTGGAGAAAAGAATCTTAGTTTGGTACCTGCATTTAAGGAAGCATTCCATCTTTGTTTTGGTGTCATTTCAATGGATGTATGAAGTTTATCATCATACTCTGACTTCTTCCATGCAAAATACAGGTCATTTAATTCAGACAAAGATTTTACATGGTGTAGTTTCACTTCAGGAAGAAAGGATTTTTGCACCGAATCCCAAAATCTCTCTATTTTACCTTTTCCAGGACAATTGTACGGAGTCGCATATTTTAAGCGTATTCCAAGCCTTGCACAAAGTAATTTGAATTGTCCTGATACAAAAATTTTTCCATTATCGACGTAAAGGCTAGATGGGGCAGAAAATTTTGTAACTGCTTTCTTTAAAGTATCTTCAAGTCTTGGTAGTGTTGCATCAAAGTAAAATTCTGAGTGCATGTCTCTTCGGCTATGATCATCAATTATACCTATAAGGTAAGCCAGCTTATGACCGTTATTACCATCAGGAATGTAAATGGAACTCATTACATCACTCTGCCACATTTCACAAATATGTTCTTTTTCATGTTTAATAAAAACCCGGCTTTCTTTTGATAGAGTTTCTCTGGTATATCCGTATTGGTTAAGAATTCTGTTGATTGTTCTTATGTTTAGAGAATCTTCTTCAATCCTCTTTGCTAAGGTCAGCATAATAAGGATTTTTGCAGCTGATCTTGACGGAAGTTCCTTTTTAAGTGCTAAAATATCTGAAATTATTCCAGTATCAATACCAGGATGACCGCCCTTGTCTTTTCTAATTTTGGGCTTAAGTCCATCAAACCCATGTTTCTTGTAATCAGAATAATAGCGAAAAATAGTTCTTTCGGAATAGCTTATCATTCTTTTGTTTACAACATCATTAAATTGCTGTTTTGCTAGCCTTTTTGCAGTAGCTTCAACAAATCCGGGACCAGCATCAAGCATTTCTGAAATTATTTGAAATCTGAAAAAGGCTACTGCATCCTCACGCTTTATTGGTAATTCGTTCATGAAAACACCTCCATTTTTAATTCTTGGGGATATCATAACTCACAATAAGAACTGGGAGGGATATATAGGATTCTTGCTATAATATAAAAAATAAGAAGGATCAATTTTGGTTTAAAATTGAATTGATATTGATATAAAAAGTTCGAAATTGAACATAAAAATATGTTTTTATATCCCAGTAAAATACATAATTAATCATATAAAGCATAATATGTAAGCTTGAGAGTGAAAAAGATCTTTGGTTAGAATTATAAGTTTAAAATTGTATTTGTAATAGCTAAGCCTCCTCGATCAATACCAAAGTAATATATTGCAGTCAGTATCAATTCATATACCTTTTGAAAACGTCTAGGAACTACATTGTAGGCATCCAAGGAAATAGATAAATTGTACACTTGTGCATATTTGGAATTAAGCAAAGCTGAAGGGTCTGAGCGTTTAAATTCTTTTTCAAACCTTTTAAGTGGTCTTGCTATTGGATCTTCGCAGTCAAAAAGTCCTTCCGGATCGTCAATGTGGTCGAATATATTCTCACCCTTTCCTGTAAGACAACAAATATTTTCAAGCAAATTTAGGCTCATTTGACAGTACTTTTTGATGAAACATGGGAAAATACTTACGTATTGCCATTTGTTTGTTGTTTTGTTCATCCAAGCAGCTGTTTGTATTTTGAAACTTGTTTTACAAACGATTTTATTATCATCAATATAATATAAATCCCTTGTAAATGTGCCATTAAACTTGATTTTGACGTCATCCGAAAACCCCAACTCACTGCGTATGAATCCATACGTTATTTTATTTTTGTAGAGCTTTTCATAAAAATTATTCGGATTACCATTGAAAGGTAGCTCTACATTTATTACAATTGATGTTGTGGTTGTTTTGTTGATAATAATTTGATATTGTATCAAATTTAAAAAGGGCGTTGGTGGTTCTTCGCCCTTTTCTTCCACACCCTGCAATTTTTCTTGTCCAATTTTCGTTAGTTTACTGAAAAACAGGTTGTCCTACAACA
>JAAYNX010000044.1 GCA_012520615.1 Clostridiaceae bacterium
AACTTCTCACATCCGCGGTCTCGAAGCCAACACCATGTTTCTTTAAATAGTGCATCTGCTCCTAGTGGCTTCCCGTCTTTTTGTTTTGAGCGTAGGTATTCGCTAGGCTCGGGAATATCTTCACCGATAAGGTCATCATCTTTTAAAGCCTTATGTGCGTGTACTAGATGTTGGTACGGGCCCGGGATTAATATCGATAGATATTATTGAATATTATGGTCAGATAATAAATGTAAAAGATCTTATTATGACTGTAATACAGAAAGGTAGAATATTGAATATTTCGCTTTGTGATGGTTCATGTGATTTCTCAGAAGATCATAAAGTCTATATGGGTGGAAATATCTGATGAACAATTACAATATTTTGGAGTCAACATTCCATTAATAGCTGCTGAAAAAATTGCTCTTAAGAAAGTAAAAGTGAATATTGATAGAGAAAAAGTAGATTTGCGATAGACGAAAATACTAGAATATCAGTAGATTACTAGTCTGGAGGAGTTTGATTGATTTTAAGTGTTAGCCGCAGATCCGATATACCGGCTTTTTATACAGAATGGTTCTTCAACCGTCTTAAGGAAGGATACTTATTAGTACGTAACCCAATAAACTATCATCAGTTGAGCAGGGTGACTTTGACTCCTGATGTAATAGATTGTATTGTTTTCTGGACAAAGAATCCATCAAACATACTGGATAAACTGGATTTATTAAAGGATTATAACTACTACTTTCAAATAACAATTAACCCGTATGATAATCAAATTGAAAGAAATGTTGCTAGAAAGAAACATATAATTGAATCCTTTAAAAAGCTATCTAATTTAATTGGGAAAAAGAGAACGATATGGAGATACGATCCGATAATACTAACAGATAAAATTAATATTGATTATCATAGAAAATATTTTGCTATTTTAGCGGCAAAGCTTAAAACCTATACTGAACGTTGTATTATCAGCTTTGTGGATATGTATAAAAAAACTGAAAGAAATATGATTAGCCTTAATGCAGTTACTTTGCAAGAAAAGGATATTTTAGAATTAGGGAAAACACTATCTCTGATTGCATCAAGCTACGGTTTAAAAATTGAAACATGCTCAGAGTTGGTAGACTTGTCATACGTGGGGATAGGACATGCAAAGTGCATTGATGATAAATTGATATCGGATATAATAGGTGAAAATATAGATGTTCAAAAGGATAAAAATCAGCGGGATGTATGTGGTTGCGTAGAAAGTATAGATATAGGAGCATATAATACCTGTAAACACGGATGCTTGTATTGCTATGCCAATTATAGTGATCCAACAGTAAACAATAACATTATTAAACATGATCCAAATTCTCCAATGCTTATTGGAAATATTGAATCCGATGATAAAATAACAGATAGAAAAATGTTGTCTTATAGAAATAATCAGCTAACATTGCTTTAATAGAACAAGCATTTATGTATAGTAAATTCCACCCGGAGTATGCCAATTTATGCAGGGATTCTTAAGTTCTAGTACGCTTAGTTTTTATTGTACAAAACAATTCTATGCTATGAAAAAATAAAAGAAAGTATATTTGGTCACAAAGTATATTTTGACTGTCTGGAAAATAGCAGCATATATTCACAATTTTACAATATTGTGATAAAATCGTTTTAGTTTTATTACTATTCTATATAATGTTTACTAGTTAAATATTAGGGAGTTGGAAGGAGTTTTATTTATGAAAGAAGACATTATTGGAAAAAACGTTAGCCCTAAAGTAGGGTATATTCTTCTTGGTATGATTATCATGCTCTTAATTACTTCTCTTATTGTACCTGCATTTGCAGCACAAACACATAAGCAATTAAACGCAGCTTTTATGGATATAAAGATTGTTATTAATGGAGAAACAATAACTCCAAGAGATCCAAATGGAAATATAGTAGAGCCATTCATAGTAGATGGTACTACATACTTACCTGTTCGTGCTATTTGTGAGGCGATTGATTACGAGGTTGAATGGGATGGAGCGACAAACACTGTACACGTTTATTCGAGTGTCAATCATGCGAAATAGCCATATATTGGGAGGTATATTATGAAGCTACGTATAGTACCATTAGTGCTACTTGTTTCCTTATTTGTAGCAATTCTTGTGCTACCAGCATTAGCGACTATAAGCATTAACGATGAAAGCGTTTTTACTAAACAGCAAACCGATGAGTGTCCATTGGCATCAACAGTCAGCATGTTAAGGCGTCGTGCAATAATTGATGGTAAGGAGAATTGGAATACGACTTACTCTTACGAAAAGATTAAAAGTGTTGCATGGACGAAAAAAAATGGTATGAGATATTCTTTTGACTTTCCCTCTGAAAATTGCTATAACGTGTATTCGCCTAGCATGGATCTAGAACGTGATTTATATATGGGTGATATAGAAGGCAAAAAACAGTACTTTATTAACAAATTGAAACAGCATCCGGAAGGGATTGCGGCGTATGTATTCTTCTTAGCGAATCCCAGGGCCGAAAGAAAGGGTAGTTTATTAAAAAAAGGTCAATTACAGAGCAAATCTGGAAAATCTGAACAGCACGTTGTTTTAATTACAGATTACGATGAAAAAACAGATACGTTTTACTGTTTCGATCCCGCAAGAAATATGCCAGCTGGGCGTATTAAGCTTGAAAACAGCTCATTGCCGATGTATATCAAGAATGCAGGATATTGGAATGATTCCGAATCAATTCAGAATAACATACTTGGTTTTATCGCTCAGACATGGTACATAACTAATGTTAGCGGCGGTGGTATAAATGCAAATGCTCCAGAAAATGTGCATAGTACTCACGCATATAATGACAGAGGCTATTGTACAATCGGTGGAGAAGAATACCCCATATCTCTACAGTCAATGACTGACACCACATATCAGGCTATCAATGATAACACACCTATTCGTTGGCGCCCTTATAAGCCAGAACCAATCATTGACAGGCTAAGTAAAGATACAGCTGTAACAGTTGTGGCAAGCGGAAAAAATGCTAAAGGGAATCTGTGGTACAAGCTTGACAACGGCACTTGGGTGTATAGCGAAAATGTTAAGAAGCCAGGTAAACCTTCAGCACCTAAAGGGTTTACAATTACAAAAGTAAGTAAAAATACCGCTCGGATTTCATGGAACCCGGTGGCGGGAGCGACTTCCTATGAAGTAGAGTATAGCAGCCCGACTTCCAACGGTTGGCAGGAAGACCCTGATTATAGGGACAAAAAGCAACTGACATCCTATATAACTACAGGCTTGGCTGCAAATAAGACATACCAATTCCAAGTATATGCGGTGAATTCTGTTGGCAGATCAGGTTGTGCAACGGTTACATATACACATGACAAGAGTTCGACTTCAGGAACGGCAACAATCCAATACAATGCAAACGGGGGAACCGGCGCACCAGCCAGCCATACCGTTACAAAAGACAGTAACGGAGTCATAAGGTTTAACTTATCATCGACAATACCAACCAGAAGCGGATATACTTTCCTAGGATGGAGAATGGAAAACAGTACGGCCTATGGTATTGACAGACCTGGGCAAAGTATTACAATAAGCATCGGCAACGTATCGGGTAACGATACACTCACATATTATGCGCAGTGGGAAAGGTCATCTGAAAAGCTGTCTGCTCCAACAGACTTTACAATTATAGGGAAAAGTGCTGGGACTGCCACCGTATACTGGAGTCCGGTAATCGGTGCAACATCTTATGAGGTTGAATACTGGAGTCGCAGCTGGAATGAGTGGAGAGCAGATTATGAGTATAGTTCATATCTTGGGACTCCAACAACTTCTTATACAACAAGCGGTCTTAGTAATCATTCATCCTATGAGTTTCGTGTCAGAGCGGTTAACTCTGCCGGCAAATCAGATTGGACATATGTAACATACATTAAAGACGAGGCAACTCAGCAGGAGATGCAGGTAGGAAAGACAACCATCCAATACAATGCAAACGGGGGAACCGGCGCACCAGCCAGCCATACCGTGACAAAAGACAGTAACGGAGTCATAAGGTTTAACTTATCATCGACAAGGCCAACCAGGAGCGGATATATTTTCCTGGGATGGAGACTGGAAAACAGTACCGCCTATGGTATTGACAGCCCTGGGCAAATTATTGCAATAAGCATCGGTAACGTATCGGGTAACGATACACTCACATATTATGCGCAGTGGAAAAGCTCTTCTGAAAAGCCAGCGGCTCCAACGAACTTCACAATTAAGTGGAAAAGTGCTGGGACCGCCACCGTATCCTGGAGTCCGGTGACCGGCGCAACATCCTATGAGGTTGAGTACTGGAGTCGCAGCTGGAATGAGTGGAGAGCAGATTATGAGTACAGATCTTATCTTGGAACTCAAACAACTTCATATACAACAAACGGTCTTAGTAATCATTCATCCTATGAGTTTCGTGTCAGAGCGGTTAACTCTGCCGGCAAATCAGATTGGACATATTTCACCTATAGACTCTAAATATACGGGGTCTAATAATTAATTACAGTCAGTGCAGCGGGCTTCAGGTGTACAGAATAATAAAGGTTTGATAGAATATATTTATAATTTAATACAGCTTATCGAGAGCAAGGGAGAGATTTGGCTCTGTGAACTTGCAGCAACCTGCCCATATGGTAAGGTGCTAATGCCATAAGCGATAAGGACAAAATGTGAAGCATTACCTTCCTGTCGCTGAGGCAGGAAGTTTTTTTATTCCCTGCAAAATAAAATAAAACATGGAGAGGAGAACTATTATGAACACACAAGGCTGGTTAAGAGGTATTATGGCAAAGAATATGGAGGATGAAGTATTTGTAAGGCATGTAACTGAATGTTTGTCCAGAGAGTTTGAACTGCCGGTAAATGTATTTGAGGGAAAAGACGATTATATTATTAAGCTGGATCAGTATGAAGTTACTGTTTCAAAAGATGCTGCAAAGGAATTAAGGAACAGAGGAGCATACACGCTTGATAAAATACTTCTGGATAAACTAAGGGAAAAAGGTTTTGAGTTTAATAACGAGAAAAGCCAATATACAAGATATTGCTATGGAATCTTTTACAGAGATTCTGAAGGCAATTTATATTGACATTAACAATGGAACGATCCGCGATACTAAAAAGTCGTCGATATTGGTATTGTAATTACAGTAACCAGAAGATAAAGCTCTTATTAATTGGAACAATGCGGTATTATATAATATTTTGAGAGATCTTGGAGAAAGGACTTGAAAATCTAAAGGACAACGGCGGGATATTTAAGTAATACAATTTCCATAGCTGTTATGTTATTCTATTGTTAAGTTATAGAATATATAAAAGTTCAACGGTCATAATCAAGGAGAATTAATTATTAATAAAATACCTCATATTGAAGTTGACCAAGAAGTTTTTATTTCCTAAACCTGTTATAGGCGGGAGAAGAGACATGATATCAAATAAATCTGTAGAAGAAATTATATTTAAAAAACTGAAAGAAGAAACGCAGTGCATGCGCAGGAAATATATCCTGCTTGAAGAGATGCTTTCGTATGCGGAAGCGTTAAGTATTGACATGCCGATTTTTTTGCAAAGTCCTCAGGGACAGAAGGTTTTTTGCTCTGCTATTAACAAGCTGGTCAATGAAGAAATCCTAAAGCCTGTAGGTGGCAAACCAACTGCAATAAACGAGCTTTACAAAAAATACAGAAAAATTTACACAGATAAGAAAGACCATACCTTTGCAGCCGAAATAATTAGAAGTATTGAGTCCCCTGCATTGGTGGATTATTATATTAACAATTACGATGATTTTGTTAACGACAAACCTGTGATAGAAGTCATATCACGTTTTTTAAGACAAAACAATAAGGATTTTATTACCGTCAACGAAAGAGCTTATGAGCTTTTTGGTGATGAGAAATTTTTTAAAAGTTCTGATAAAGAAAGAAGCCAGGGAGAAACAGTATTAAAAAGACTTGGGTTAAGTTATGAACATTTGGGGTGCTATGAAACTCCGGAGCCCTTTTTCAATTTTCAGAAAAAAGATTTTTCTCAATTGGAATCAAGAACTATTTATATAATTGAAAATAAGGACACCTTCTGGTCCTTCAAATATCATATAATGGACTCGCCGTCAATATTAAAACCTGACATGCTTATTTATGGGGAGGGCAAAAAAATTTTAAGCAGTTTCAATTTTGTGGATGAATATGATATAGACCCGGGATATGATGTGTTAATATATTTTGGGGATTTGGATCCGGAAGGAATAAATATAATGTGTGCTTTAAAAGAGAAATACCCTCAATATAAAATAGAGCCTTTTATTGAGGGGTACAAGGCAAT